>CAZZHB010000068.1:0-7239 GCA_964653615.1 uncultured Aquiluna sp. | reverse complement strand
CAAAATGCCAAAGGTGTCTTCATCTAGCGAAGCGGTTGCGGTTGCCATCTGGCCGAGGTGGAATAGCACGGTGATTAGCTGACCGGCATTTGCACCAATCTTGTCCGCAAAGTCCTGGATCGAGGCACCACGGCGAAGACGTACAACGGTGTTGCCGTCGCCTCTTGGAACTACTGCACCACCGAGGCTTGGAGCCTGTCTTTGCTCAAATTCTTCTCTCTTGGTGCGCTTTGACTTTCTAGCCTTGCTCTTTGAACCACCCTTGCCGAAGGCACCTGCAGTTCCTGCACCGCGGCCACCGCGGCCACCAGGTCCTGGACGACCGCCCGGTGCACCTGCACCTGGCGCACCAAAACCTGGAGCACCACCAGGACGTGGACTACCAAAACCTGCACCTGCTGGACGAGGAGCGCCACCGGGACGAGGGGCACCAGTTCGAGGAGCACCGCCCTGGCCTGGACGAGCGCCAGCTGCTCCGCCTGGACGCGGAGCGCCACCTGGGCGAGGTCCGCGACCCATGCCCTGGTTTGAGCTAAATGGGTTGTTGCCCGGACGAGCCATCGGGCGTGGGATGCCCATGCCCTGGTTTGAGCTAAATGGGTTGTTGCCCGGACGTGGAATTCCAATGATTGAGCTGGCTGGGCTTGGAGCTGCAGGGGCCGCCGGAGTGGACTCGGCTGCTGCTGGTGCCTCTGGTGCCTTTGGAGTTGGCTTTGCAGCCTCCACAGTCTCAGCTGAAGCAGCTGGGGCAGGGGTTGGGGCAGCCTTTGGTTCTGCCTTCTTAGGGGCGGCCTTTCCAGCGTTAGGGAATGCGGCGCGAAGCTTTGCTGCTACCGGTGGAGTGATGGTGGAAGAACCACCTTTGACATACTCGCCAAGCTCTTCGAGCTTGGATAGTGCGACCTTAGTGTCAATGCCAAGTTCCTTGGCTAGGTCATATACGCGTGGAAGCGCCACTTAGTTTCTCCTGTTCGGGCCCACCCGAACAGGGCAGGCTTTAGTTGTGAGCGGATCTCATTTCGAGGAACTCATCTTGTTTCCAGCATCTTCTCTTGCCTGTCTATGCCAGGCCTCAAACTCCGCGGTAGTTGCTTCGCCCAAGGCTTTTCTGAACCCTTTTCGATCCAAAACCAATTGTGAACAATCTCTGTGAAACCAGACCCCTCGGCCCGGAAGCCGGTTAGCAAGATCAACTCTCACGACACCGTTTTCAGCAATTGCTCGAACCAGATTTTCTTTCGAATCGCGCTGACGACAGCCAACGCAGGTTCTTACCGGGTTCATTCTAGGCCCTTAGCCCCAATAGGGCTAGCCTTCGAGAATGCTGTCGGGCTGAATGTCGATCTTGGCGCCCGTCAACTTGGCAGCCAAACGAGCGTTCTGACCCTCTTTACCGATTGCCAACGAGAGCTGAAAATCTGGCACCAGAACCCTTACGGCCTTGGTGGCGGCATCGATTACAAAAGCGTCCGAGACTCTCGCTGGTGAAAGTGCCTGGGCTACAAACTTTGGCAGATCCTCGCTGAAATCAACCACGTCGATCTTCTCTTCGTTGAGCTCAGCAGACACTGCGCGAACGCGTTGTCCGAGCTCTCCGATGCAAGCGCCCTTGGCGTTGATGCCCGGCTCCTTTGCGATAACTGCAATCTTGGTGCGGTGACCGGCTTCGCGAGCAACCGAAGCAATTTCAACCTGACCGGAAGCAACCTCTGGAACCTCAAGGGCAAATAGCTTGCGAACTAGGTTCGGGTGAGTGCGGGAAACCGTGATCTGCGGGCCACGTGGACCGCGCTGAACGCTGGTGACGTAAACGCGGATGCGGCTACCGTGCGAATAGTCCTCACCTGGAACCTGTTCTTCAGGAGGCATTAGTGCTTCGATTGAGCCCAGGTTGACATAGACCATGTTGGAGCGCGAACCCTGCTGAATGACGCCGGCAACGATGTCGCCCTCTTTGCCTTTGAACTCCCCCAGCAAACCTTCGTCTGAGATTTCCCGCATGCGCTGGGCAATCACCTGCTTGGCAGCATATGCAGCAACTCTGCCAAAACCATCAGGGGTGACATCTTTTTCGCCGACCTGCTCACCCTCTTCGTTTAGCACCGGGGTGTAGATGGTGACGTGACCGGTCTTGCGATCAAGCTCTGCGCGCGGACCCTTGGCGTGGTCCTGAATGTGCTTGTAGTAGGCGGCAAGGATCGCGGATTCAATGATGTTGACTAGGTCGTCAAACGGAATTTCTTTTTCGCGCTCCAAAAGTCGCAGCACCGAAATGTCGATATCCATAAGGCCGCTCCTTTTATTTTCTTATGCGCGCTTAGCCAATAGCTCAGCTACAGCTGATTCTAGCTTGACCTGGACCCTTTCACCGCTCCGACGGTTCCACAACTCAACTTCACCATCGGCCACTCCGCGACCACAAATAATGATCCACGGCACACCAATCAGCTCGGCATCAGCGAACTTCACGCCTGGGCTGACCTTGGCGCGGTCGTCCAAAATCACAGAAAGGTTCAGCTTTTCCGCCTCTTTGGCAAGTGCTTCGGCTGCTTCAAATGGCAACTCGTCCTTACCGGCAGCAATGATGTGCAGATCGGCCGGAGCTACGCTCTCGGGCCAAATCAAACCGTTCTCATCGTGAGATGCCTCGGCAATGACTGCAACTAGACGGGTAACGCCGATTCCATAGGAGCCCATCGTCACGGTGACCAATTTGCCATTTTCATCCAGGACCTGAAGACCGAGCGCTTCGGCATACTTGCGGCCAAGCTGGAAGACGTGGCCAATCTCGATGCCACGGGCAAGTTCGAGCGGGCCAGAGCCATCTGGAGCTGGGTCACCCTCGCGAACCTCTGCAATATCTGCTACGCCGTCGGCGGTGAAATCACGGCCGTAGGTCAGGTGGTAGACGTGCTTCTGATCCACGTTGGCACCGGTGATCCACTGGCTGCCCTTGGCAACTCGTGGGTCCAACAGGTATCTGATGCCGCTTGCAGACTCTTTTCCTAAAAGTTGAACGCCGTCCTTAACCGGACCGATGTAGCCCTTGACCAAAAGCGGGTGCTTGGCAAAGTCTTCATCGTTTGCAGCCTCAACCTCGTTAGGACCAAAGAATGCCTCGGCACGCTTTTGGTCAACTTCTCGATCCCCCGGGACTCCAACTATGACTAGTTCGCGCTTGCCCTCTGGAGAGATAAGTGCCAAGACCACGTTCTTGAGAGTGTCCGCAGCAGTCCAAGATCCATCACCCTTTGGGAAGCTGGCATTGGAGTAGTCAACCAAAGTGGCGATGGTCGGGGTGTTTGGTGAATCGTGCACCACAGCCGCTGGATTCTTTGATCCATCGACGTCCTCGGCGACAGCAAACTTGACTGCCTCAACGTTGGCGGCAAAGCCGCCCTTGGAGCGAACGAAGGTATCCTCACCGATCGCAGATGGGCTGAGGAACTCCTCGGATTTTGATCCACCC
Organism: uncultured Aquiluna sp.; assembly: GCA_964653615.1. GTDB lineage: Bacteria > Actinomycetota > Actinomycetes > Actinomycetales > Microbacteriaceae > Aquiluna. The sequence continues at coordinate 3,770 of CAZZHB010000068.1, read as the reverse complement.
ATGGCCCCGGCGTCAGCCTTCACCACTACATACTCCACGCCTAGGCGTTGGAAGATGCGCTCATAGGCATCGCGCTGAGCTTGGTAACTGACAGCCAGGCCTTCGTCGTTGATATCAAAGGAGTATGCGTCCTTCATCACAAACTCGCGACCGCGCAAAAGACCCGCTCTTGGTCTTGCCTCATCGCGATACTTGTTCTGGATCTGGTAGATCGAAAGCGGTAAGTCTTTATAAGACGAGTAAAGGTCCTTGACCAACAAGGTGAAGACTTCTTCGTGGGTAGGAGCTAGCAGGTAGTCAGCCTTCTTGCGGTCCTGAAGTCTAAACAGGTTGTCGCCATACTCTTCCCAGCGACCGGTTGCCTCAAATGGCTCTTTTGGCAGTAGGGCCGGGAAAAACACTTCCTGAGCTCCTGCGTTTTCCATTTCCTCGCGCACGATTTGCTCAATGCGGGCCTTGACCTTCAGACCAAGTGGCAACCAGGTAAACACACCAGGGGCATTACGGCGAATGTAGCCGGCGCGCACTAGCAGGCGGTGGCTGTCAACCTCGGCGTCGGATGGATCCTCGCGCAAGGTGCGCAGAAAAAGTGAGCTCAAGCGAATAGGCATGGGCTCAATGTTAGCTACTTGTCGGCCACCGTTACTTGAGCCGTGCCAATTAGTGCTGGGTCCATCTCAGCTGCAATGCGGTTTGCCTCTTCGATCAAGGTGGCAACAATCTCCGACTCGGGCACAGTTTTTACGACTTCACCCTTTACGAAGATCTGCCCCTTGCCGTTGCCGGATGCCACCCCGAGGTCGGCTTCGCGAGCCTCGCCTGGGCCGTTAACAACACAACCCATAACCGCAACGCGAATCGGCACAGTCAGGTGCTGAAGTCCCGCGGTCACGTCATTTGCGAGGGTGTAAACATCGACCTGAGCACGACCACAGGATGGGCAAGAAACAATCTCCAACTTGCGCGGACGCAGGTTCAAAGACTCAAGGATTTGCGAGCCAACCTTGATTTCCTCGACCGGAGGGGCTGAGAGCGATACGCGAATTGTGTCGCCGATACCCTTAGCCAAAAGTGCGCCAAAGGCTACCGATGACTTGATGGTGCCCTGGAATGCCGGGCCTGCCTCGGTTACGCCGAGGTGCAGTGGCCAGTCTCCACGTTCAGACAGCAATTCGTAAGCCTTAACCATGACCACAGGGTCGTTGTGCTTTACCGAAATCTTGAAGTCGTGGAAGTCGTGCTCTTCAAACAGGCTGGCTTCCCAAACCGCGGACTCAACCAGTGCCTCAGGGGTGGCCTTGCCGTACTTCTCTAAAAGGCGTGGGTCTAGCGATCCAGCGTTTACACCAATTCGAAGCGAAACACCGGCGTCTTTCGCTGCCTTGGCAATGGCACCAACCTGATCGTCAAACTTACGGATGTTGCCCGGATTTACTCGAACCGCACCGCAACCGGCGTCGATGGCCTGGAAGACGTACTTGGGCTGGAAGTGAATGTCGGCAACCACTGGAATCTGGCTGCGCTTTGCGATGATACGAAGCACATCGGCGTCGTCCTGGCTTGGGACTGCAACTCGCACGATGTCGCAACCGGATGCGGTTAACTCAGCGATCTGCTGCAGGGTCGCATTGATGTCCGTGGTTGGAGTGGTGCACATTGACTGCACCGAGATCGGGGCATCTCCACCAACGGCAACCTTGCCGACCATAATCTGGCGGGTCTTTCTGCGAGGAGCAAGTGTTGGAGGTGGCGACTTAGGCAAACCTAGATTTACAGCAGGCAATTGAATCCCTTCTTATCCCAACAAAGCATAAACATCTGGCGGGCCACTTTGTTCCTAGCCGAGCGTGATTGGATTCACAATGTCGGCCAAAATCAGCAGCACACCGACAAAAATCAGGACCAACCAAACCCCGTAAGCAATTGGCAAAGTTCGAGCGGTATCGATCGGGCCCGGGTCTTTTTTGAGCACAACCCTGCCAAACCTGCGCTTTAGCGATTCGTAAATGCCTCCGAGCACATGGCCACCATCAAGCGGCAAGAGTGGAATCAGGTTGAAGGCAAACAGAGCGAGGTTTAATGCACCTAGAAGCATTAGGAGCGAGGCAATTTTCGCGCTTAGTGGAAGCTCAGATTGGCTAAGTTCTCCAGCCAATTGCCCAACGCCAACAATTGAAACTGCCCCATTTGGATCTCGCTCTTCAAACCCGAAGGTCGATGCGGTAACCGCCCAAACCTGCTGTGGCAGGGTCAGGATGAATCCAAAGGTTGCGGCGGTGGCATTTAGGCCATAGCTCAATGATTCACCAAGGGACAGTGGCACCGCGATCGGCTCCACCATCACACCCAGCAGCGGTCTGAATTCAGTTTGAGGCACGCCTTCAGAATTGAGCATGGCGCTGCCATCAGCATTGAAAAGTGGTCGCTCCACAAATACCGGAGTGACGATCAATTCGGTTGAATCCCCCGCCCGAGAAACCACAAGCTTGGAGGGCTCACCGAGATTTTCATTGAAGCCTGCAATTACTTCTTTCCAGCTAGCCACCGGCTCACCGTTTACCTCGGTGACTTTGTCTCCGGGCTGGATGCCAGCGAGCGCCGCCGGGGATTTAGGTGCATCGGTCGGGCAACTGCCATCGCTTGCAACATCAACGCACTGATAAACCTTTTGAATCGTCAAGCCCTGCTGCATGGTGCCGATGCCGCTCATTGCAATTGCGATCAGCAAAAGCCCGAGCAAAAAGTTCATAAAAGGACCACCGAGCATGATGATCAATTTCTTGTAGGGAGCTAAGGCGTAGAACTGCCTGCCGGCGTCAGTTTCTTTTATGTCCTCGCGCTCGGCAGCCCTGGCCTCATTGATCCACTTGGAAAACAACCCACGGTAAGGCTTCCGCTCAGGTGGATACATGCCGGTCATCAAGATGTAACCACCCAGCGGAATTGCCTTGATTCCAAACTCAGTTTCGCCGCGGCCCCAGGACTTTACGGTTGGCCCGAAACCAATCATGAACTGCTTTACCCTCACCCCGAACTTCTTGGCCGGTAGATAGTGCCCGAGCTCGTGCAGCCCAATCGACAGGGCGATGCCCAGGATTACTGCGACTATGCCGAGGATGTAAAGAAGGATGTCCATAGGCTTCTAACGCTACCTGCTAAAGCTGCTCTCAGGGTTTTGCTATCAGCAAATCTGCAGTCTTGCGAGCCCAGCTTTCAGCTTCCAAGACTGACTCGAGAGTTAGCTCCCGCTCTGCCTCATGCCGCTGGACGACTTCTGCAATGACATCAAAGATTCCGGTAAATCGAATCTTGCCATCGTGGAAGGCCTCGACCGCCTGCTCATTGGCCGCGTTGTATACCGCGGGGTAAGTAAGACCCATGGTTCCAACCTCACGAGCCAGTGCCACTGATCCAAATACTTCTTCATCTAGGGGCTCAAATACCCAACTGTGAGACTTGCTCCAGTCCACAGCCTGACTGACCTGACCCAGACGGTCCGGCCAGGCCATTCCGAGTGCGATTGGCAACTTCATGTCAGGCGGTGAGCACTGGGCGATCACCGAACCGTCCACAAATTCAACCATCGAGTGCACTACCGACTGCGGGTGAACGGTCACCTCGATCCGATCAAATGGGATGTCGAACAACAGGTGCGCTTCGATTAGCTCAAGACCCTTGTTGACCAGGCTTGCGGAATTGGTGGTTACCACCTTTCCCATGCTCCAAGTCGGATGCTTGAGTGCCTGAGTTGGCGTCACATCCCGCAACTG
>CAZZHB010000067.1:6606-7355 GCA_964653615.1 uncultured Aquiluna sp. | reverse complement strand
TAGCGATTAGAATTCATGAGTTAGGAGCGAGTGTGAATATCGAACTTGCAGGCAAAACTCACCAGGTAAGTGAGGGAGCGGATGGCTTTGGACTATTCGAGGATCGCTCCATCATCGCTCTTCGAGTGAACGGCGAACTCAAGGACCTGAGCTACAAACTTCGCGAAGGCGATGTCGTTGAGGGCATAGACATTTCTTCCGCAGATGGTCTATCTATCCTGAGGCATTCAACAGCCCACGTCATGGCCCAGGCCGTGCAGGAGATGTTCGATCCAGCAAAGCTAGGCATCGGTCCTCCTATCAAGGATGGCTTCTACTTCGACTTCGATGTGCCGGAGGCATTCAAGCCAGAGGACCTAAAGCGCATCGAAAAGCGCATGAAGGAACTGGTCGGAAAATCTCAACGCTTTGTCCGACGTGACGTCTCTGACGATGAGGCCAGAGAGCTAATGAAAGACGAGCCATACAAGCTCGAACTGATTGGTCTGAAGAGCTCGGATGTGGGCGAGGGCGCAGCCGAGGTTGGAGCTGGTGGACTTTCCGTATATGAGAATTTGAATCCAGATGGCACAGTGGCTTGGCGGGACCTCTGCCGAGGTCCACACCTCCCGAACACCCGAACCATTGGTAAAGGATTTTCGCTAACTCGCTCTGCGGCCGCGTATTGGCGAGGAAACGAGAACAATAAACAGCTACAGCGAATCTATGGAACCGCTTGGCCTACCAAGGATGAACTTCGCGCTCACCAG
>CAZZHB010000067.1:0-6596 GCA_964653615.1 uncultured Aquiluna sp. | reverse complement strand
TGCGCGCCGCGACCACCGCAAACTCGGTGTCGAGCTAGATCTCTTTAGCTTCCCGGACGAGATTGGTTCTGGTCTTGCGGTTTTCCACCCCAAGGGTGGCGTAATCCGCAGGGTCATGGAGGACTACAGCCGCAAGCGCCATGAAGAGGCTGGCTACGAATTCGTTTATTCGCCACACATCACCAAGGGAAATCTCTTCGAAATTTCTGGACACCTGCAGTGGTATTCCGACGGGATGTTCCCTGCGATGAAGCTCGATGCAGAGTTCGGTGAGGATGGGGCGCTTCGAAAGCAGGGCCAGGATTACTACCTCAAACCTATGAACTGCCCTTTCCACATCTTGATCTTCCGGTCAAGGTCTCGCAGCTACCGCGAGCTGCCATTACGTATGTTTGAATTTGGCTCCGTCTATAGGTACGAAAAATCAGGTGTACTTCACGGCCTTACTCGAGTCCGCGGAATGACCCAGGATGATGCTCACCTTTTCGTTACCAGTGAGCAGCTCGAGGTCGAACTGACAAAGGTGCTGGACTTCGTGCTTGGGCTGCTGCGCGACTATGGCTTGAATGACTTCTATCTTGAGCTATCGACGAGAGACCCCGAAAACCCCAAGTTTGTCGGAAGCGATGACCTCTGGAATCGTGCAACAGAGACACTTGCCGGAGTCGCCTCCAAGTCTGGACTTACCCTTGTCCCGGATCCAGGTGGGGCAGCGTTCTATGGGCCGAAAATTTCGGTTCAGGCTAGGGATGCAATTGGACGCACCTGGCAGATGTCAACGATTCAGTTGGACTTCAACCTACCCGAGCGTTTTGATCTTGAGTATGTTGGCGCCGACGGGGAACGCCACCGCCCAATCATGATTCATCGTGCGTTGTTTGGCTCAATTGAGAGATTCTTCGGAGTGCTGACCGAGCATTACGCCGGACACTTCCCACCATGGCTAGCGCCAGTTCAAGTGGTTGGCGTGCCAGTTGCTGACGACTTCGCAGACTATCTCGAAGATTTCGCTCGGGAACTTCGTAGTAAGGGTGTTCGTGTCGAAGTCGACCGCTCCGATAACCGCATGCAGAAGAAGATTCGCGACCACACCATGGCTAAAGTGCCATTCATCGTGCTAGCTGGTGGACGAGACGTCGAGAACGGAACCTTTAGCTTCCGTTACCGTGACGGCTCACAGGAGAATGATCTAACCAGGCAAGAAGCTCTTGATCTTGTGCTCAATGCCATCGAATCAAAGACTCAGGTCTGATGAGCGATTTCTTGGAGAGCATGTCTGGGTTGCAGGATGACTTCCAACGCCTTTGGACTCCGCATCGTTTGGTCTATCTTCAGACCGGTCAACAGCCACCAGACGAAGAGTGTCCTTTTTGCCTAGGGCCAAAGAAGACCGATGATGAGGCTTTGATAGTTTTCCGAGGAAAGACCTGCTTCGTGCTATTGAATCTCTTCCCTTATAACGCAGGACACCTCTTGGTGTGTCCATATCGTCACGTTGATACCTATGACAACGCTTCCGAGGAAGAAGTTGCCGAGATTGGGCTGCTTACGCAACAGGGAATGAAAACTCTGCGGAAGGTTTCTGGCGTTCACGGGTTTAACATCGGCATGAACCAAGGAGAAGTTGCGGGTGCTGGTATCGCAGCTCATCTCCACCAGCACATTGTTCCGCGCTGGAATCACGATTCAAACTTTTTCCCCATCATCGCTAAAACCAAGGCCATGCCGAGGTTGCTCAGCGAGGTTAGGGAAACAATTGCAAATAACTGGTCAAACGATAAATAGGATTAACCCATGTCAGAAAACTCAAACGCAACCCCACTAGTTAAATCCGGCCTAGCTGAAATGCTCAAGGGCGGCGTGATCATGGACGTTGTGACCGCCGAGCAAGCCAAAATCGCAGAGGATGCCGGAGCTGTGGCTGTCATGGCCCTGGAGCGAGTGCCCGCCGACATTCGTGCGCAGGGTGGTGTTGCTCGTATGAGTGACCCTGACTTGATTGACCAGATCATTCAGACTGTGTCCATCCCGGTGATGGCAAAGGCTCGCATTGGTCACTTCGTGGAGGCACAGGTTCTTGAGTCTCTAGAGGTTGACTACATCGATGAGTCTGAAGTCCTCAGCCCGGCAGATTACGTGAACCACATTGATAAGTGGGGATTCAAGACTCCGTTTGTTTGTGGAGCAACCAACCTAGGTGAAGCGCTACGCCGCATCACCGAGGGTGCATCCATGATTCGCTCCAAGGGCGAGGCGGGCACCGGAGACGTTTCTGAGGCTACTAAGCACATCCGAACTATCCTTTCTGAGATTCGCACTCTTTCAGCAAAAACCGACGACGAGCTCTTTGTTGCCGCCAAGGAACTTCAGGCTCCATACCAACTTGTCAAGGAAGTAGCTCGCACTGGCAAACTTCCAGTGGTGCTATTCGTAGCCGGTGGTGTCGCTACTCCAGCGGATGCAGCAATGATGATGCAGCTTGGTGCTGACGGTGTCTTCGTTGGATCGGGAATCTTCAAGAGCGGAAACCCAGCGGCACGCGCAGCTGCAATCGTTAAGGCGACTACTTTCTACGATGACCCAAAGGTTATTGCAGAGGTTAGCCGCGGTTTGGGCGAGGCAATGGTTGGAATCAACGTGAACGACCTACCAGCGCCACACCGCCTGAGCGAGCGTGGTTGGTAGTTGCTAGTCGGCGTTTTAGCGCTGCAGGGTGACTGGAGGGAGCACAAGCTCCTTCTAGAGAGCCTCGATGTCAATGTTTTGGCTGTGAGACGCGAACAGGAATTGGAAAGCGTCGATGCCCTTGTCATCCCTGGCGGCGAATCAACGGCTATGTCGAATCTCGCAAAGAGTTTTGGTCTGTTTCCGGCACTGCGTAACTTCGTAACCCAGAAACCGGTTCTTGGAACCTGCGCTGGCTTGATCATGCTTTCAAACAAAGTGCATGGAGCCGTCGAAGGTCAGGAGTTTGTTGGGGGCCTAGACATTGAGTCTTCCAGAAATGCCTATGGCGGTCAGAACTACAGCTTCGAAGCAGATGTTGATTTCGATGGGGAAAAGGAGCACGTTGCCTTCATTCGAGCCCCTAGAATTCTGGCGGTAGGAAAAGCAGAAGTAATTGCGACGCTAAATGGTGAACCAGTTGCGGTTCGGCAGGGAAATCTTTTCGGTGCAACCTTTCACCCGGAGATAACCGGTGGCAAAAGACTTCATACGCTTTTCTTGGCAAGCATTTAGGCAAGAAGAGGGATCATGTCAGGCCACTCCAAATGGGCGACCACCAAGCACAAAAAGGCAGCCAACGACGCTAAACGCGCCAAGCTCTGGGCGAAGCTAATTCGAAACATCGAAGTTGCTACCCGGAGTGGGGGGGCGGACCTTGATGGAAACCCGACCCTATACGATGCTGTCTACAAAGCCCGCAAGAACTCCGTTCCGAACGACAACATTGAGCGCGCAATAAAGCGAGGCTCTGGGGCGTCGGGTGATGGCGCAGACTACGCCAGCATCATGTACGAGGGTTATGGACCCAACGGTATTGCGATTTTGATCGAGTGCCTCACCGACAACAAAAACCGTACCGCTGCCGAAGTAAGAACCGCCGTCACCAAGAACGGCGGAACAATGGCCGACCCTGGCTCGGTTTCATACCAGTTCGCTCGCAAGGGTGTCATCGTTGTGGTCGATGGTGCTAACGAGGATGCAATCCTGGAGGCCACGATTGAGCATGACGTCGAAGACCTATCGTCAAACGGCGATGGCTTTGTGCTTACCTGCGATCCATCTTCGATGGTGGCAGCCAGAGCTGCCTTGCAAGCTAATGGCATCGACTATGAGTCAGCCGATGTCGAGTTTGTCTCGTCGATGAAGATTCAGGCGGATGCTGAGACTGCGACCAAGGTCATCAAGATGATTGACGCCATAGAAGACTTAGATGATGTTCAAAATGTCTTCACCAATATGGATGTTTCTGCCGAGGTATTGGCAAGCCTCGAGGGCTAATGGCAATCATTCTTGGTGTTGACCCTGGGCTTACCCGGTGCGGGTTCGGTCTGATTGACACCGCAAAGAATCAAGCTCTAGCTTTTGGAATGTATCAAAGCCAACCAAGTTCAGACCCGAGAGATCGTGTCGGATCAATCGCCGCAGAGCTCAAGCAGCTGGTGATTGATCACAAGCCAGAACTGATAGCCCTCGAGAGAGTATTCGCGCAAGCCAATCTCCGCTCGGTGATGGGCGTTGCTCAGGTTTCCGGAGCCCTAATGGCTATTGCATTCGAAGCCAACATCCCGCTGCAGTTTTTTACCCCAAGCGAGGTGAAAGCTGCGGTCACCGGCAATGGGCGCGCCACCAAAGACCAAGTTGCACTAATGGTTACTCAAATTCTCAAGCTAGCCCAAACTCCAAAGCCAGCTGACGTTGCTGACGCATTAGCGGTGGCACTGTGTGCGTCCAAGCGCGGTCTTAATGTCGGCACTTCTGCACAGCAGCAGTGGGTCGCAGCCGCTAAAAAGGCGTCACGCCGACTAGGTTAGGTGCGTGATTGAACTACTTTCCGGCCGGGTCGCAAGACTAGGTACAGACTCGCTCACCCTGATGGTTGGGGGAGTGGGCTTCAAGGTTTCAATCACCCCAAGACATTCACTGAAGCTCAAGCACAACCAGGATTTAGATCTCGTAACCAAGCTCGTGGTCCGGGAAGACGATTTGTCGCTTTTCGGTTTCGAGAGCGCAGCCGAGCTAGACGCTTTTGAGCTACTGTGCTCGGTCAGTGGAATTGGTCCAAAGCTCGCGCTAACAGTTCTAAGTGGCATGGATGCCCAACAGATTGCAAACGCTGTTAATAGTCAAAATGATGCAGCGTTTAGAGCCATCTCCGGCATCGGTCCAAAAACTGCGAAGTTAATTGTCATCTCGCTTGCAAACAAGGTCGGACTGTCCGGCTCTTCGCCACACTCAAAGGTCCTGGAAGCCCTGCTGCAGCTTGGAACCGACGAGAATCTCGGTCGTGAAATTATTAGCCAGCTACCGCAAGACTTAGACAATTCGTCTGCTCTCAAGCAGGCGTTGGCGCTTTTGGGCAAATCTAAGCTAGGCGATCGATGATTGATCCAACTCCAGACGAGAGAGAAGTGGAGCAGGCCCTAAGGCCAGCAAACCTCAGTGAATTCGTCGGTCAGCAAAAGGTTGTAAATCAGATTGAACTCCTGATCTCTGCAGCCAAACTCCACAACCGCACCCCGGATCACATTTTGCTCGCCGGGCCTCCGGGCCTTGGCAAGACAACTTTGGCGATGATCGTTGCCAAGGAGTCTGATCGAACCCTAAGGCTTACCTCAGGACCCGCGATTCAATCCTCGGGAGATCTTGCGTCCATGCTTTCGGCGTTAGAACCAGGTGACGTGCTTTTCATAGATGAGATTCATCGAATGTCTAGAAGTGCCGAAGAAATGCTCTATCTCGCGATGGAGGATTTCCGGGTCGACGTCATGGTAGGAAAAGGTCCGGGCGCAACCTCCATCTCGTTGGACATCTCACCTTTTACATTGGTTGGTGCCACGACGAGAAGTGGCATGTTACCGACCCCACTAAGAGATCGCTTCGGATTCACAGCCTTTCTAGAGTTCTATGAGCCTTCCGACCTAGCCGGCGTGATCGAAAGGTCAGCTCAGAGACTCGGCATCTCTTTATCTCCAGAGGCGGTTCAGGCGCTTGCACTCAGGTCTCGAGGCACTCCGAGAATTGCTAATCGCCTACTACGCAGAGTGCGAGACTTTGCAGCCGTGAATGGTCACGAGGTAATTGATCTGGATTCAGTTTCCGGCGCCATGTCGCTATTTGAGATTGATAATTTGGGTCTGGATCGAGTCGACCGTCAGATTCTTCGACTGTTGTCGACCCAGTTTTCTGCAAAGCCAGTTGGGCTCAGCACGCTGGCGGTAGCGATCGGAGAAGAGCCAGACACGATTGAGGCCGTAATTGAGCCCTACCTGATCCGAATTGGCTTTATTCAGCGCACCCCGCGGGGTAGGGAAATCACCCAGAGTGGAATCGCTCACATCAGCTCCAACTAAAGCGAAATTGGTTTAGACCGCCTATAATTTCGAAGGACCTGTTCGGTAAGGAAAAACCTTGGATTACATTCTGCTTGGCGTGCTCGCCGTAATGATTTTGCTGCTTGTGCAACAGAACCGTCGTCGCAAGAAAGAAGCCGAGAACCTTCTAGCTTCTCTAGAAGTCGGCGCGAACATCATCCTGCACTCAGGAATCAAGGGCACGGTCGTTGAAATCAACGGTGACGACCTAGTTATCGAATCCACTCCAAAGACCAAGTTGTTGGTAGTCAAGGGTGCCGTGCGCGCCATTGCACCAGCCGTTACAGAAGCAAAGTAGACATGGCCGAAAACACAACCACTCAGTCCGCCAAGCGCAAGCTCGGTTGGATCGGAGGCATCGCTGCCTTTTTTGCTGGCCTAATGATTTGGGGTGTCGCAACCGGACAGCCTGGCGCTAGCTACTCCCCTGAACTAGCCCTAGACCTTCAGGGTGGAACCTCGATCATCTTGACTCCTACGCTCGCAGATGGCGAGAGC
>CAZZHB010000066.1:0-7366 GCA_964653615.1 uncultured Aquiluna sp. | reverse complement strand
TAACATTACTGCTACCACGCAGCGTTGCAATAAGGGAGTGTCATGTCTACAAACAGCTTCGAAATTTGGTTTGTCACTGGAAGCCAAAACCTTTACGGCGATGAGACTCTTCGCCAAGTCGCCTCCCAATCGCAGCTTGTGGTTGATCAGCTCTCTAAGGGCCTTAGCGCAAACGTGAAGCTGGTTTGGAAGCCGGTTGTAAAAACCAATGAGGAGATTCGCTCGACTCTGATGGCTGCTACCGCTAGCGCAGAGTGCATCGGTGTCATCACTTGGATGCACACTTTCTCTCCTGCCAAGATGTGGATCAACGGCCTTGAGCTGTTAAAGAAGCCGCTTTTGCACCTGCACACCCAGGCTGGTCAGTCGCTGCCATGGTCAACCATCGACATGGACTTTATGAACCTGAACCAGGCTGCTCACGGTGACCGTGAATATGCCCACATTCTCAGCCGCATGGACGTGGCTCGCAAGGTAGTCGTCGGACATCCAACCGACACCCGCGTGCAGAGTGAAGTGGACGCCTGGGTCTACGCAACCCTGGGTTGGCAGAAATCTCAGCACCTCAAGCTTGCTCGCTTTGGCGACAACATGCGCTATGTGGCCGTGACCGATGGCGACAAGGTTTCTGCTCAGATGACTTTTGGTATGTCCATCGAACAGCTCGGCGTGAACACTCTGGTGGAGGCGGTAGGGGCGGTATCTGATGCAGCTGCCGAAAAGCTCTGCCTTGAGTACGAGCAGCTTTACGATGTGGCACCCGAACTTCGAGTTGGTGGTGCTCGGCATGACTCGCTGGTCTATGGCGCCAAGATCGAGATTGCACTTCGTGGAATCTTGGAGGCCGGTGGCTACTCGGCATTCACCTCAAACTTCGAAGACCTTGGTGACCTAAAGCAGCTACCTGGTCTAGCGGTTCAGCGCCTGATGGCAGAGGGCTATGGCTTTGGTGGCGAGGGTGACTGGAAGACCTCATCACTGCTGGCAATCATGAAAGCTATGACCCCCGCAGGCGGTGGCACTTCTTTCATGGAGGACTACACCTATCACTTCGGACCCGGAACGCCAAAGGTTCTCGGCGCTCACATGCTTGAGGTATGCCCATCGATTTCAGGGCAGAAGCCTCGCATCGAAATTCACCCGCTTGGTATCGGCGGCAAAGAAGATCCTGTGCGCATGGTCTTCACTGCTAAGCCAGCCAGCGGCCGAGTAGTCTGCCTTACGGATCTGGGTGGACGCTTCCGAATGATCTCTAACGAAATCAAGATTGTGGAGCCAACCGAGGATCTGCCCAAGTTGCCGGTAGCCAGAGCGGTTTGGGAGCCAGCCCCAAGCCTTGAGGTTTCTGCCGAGGCTTGGATGCTCGCCGGCGGCAGCCACCACACGGTTTTGACAAACGCCGTTTCAGAGGCGACCATTCAGGACTTTGCTCGAATCGCAGGGGTAGAGCTTGTGAACATAGACGGTGCGACCACTTCTGTGTCAATCCGCAAGGAACTGCAGTGGTCCTCTGCCTACTACCGATTGGCTTCTAAGCTCTAACCATGCCTAACCCAACCCTGACCCTAACCAACGGTGACGCCGCCGCGGTTATCAATTTGGTGGGATCAGCCTTGGTGGGTTTGCGCTTTGGCGAGCATGAAGTGATTCCGGAAATCGACCTTGAACCGAAGGTTTTTGCTGGCACTCTGCTGACGCCCTGGCCGAACCGAATTGCCAACGGCAGCTACCAATTTGAGGGCAGGGAGTACCACCTTCCGAAAAGAGATGGCTTGGGTAATGCCCTTCACGGCCTGGTGGATGAAAACTTAGCCGAGGTTGTCGAGCAAAGCGCCAGTGAGGTGGTGCTGGTGACTCACGTTCTGGCAGCTCAGGGCTATCCGAGTGATCTCAAAGTCGAGAGCAGGTTTTCACTTGGTGCCGGCGAACTGATTGTGAGCTACACGGTTACGAACCAGGGCTCGCACATTGCCCCAGTCGGAATTGGCACCCACCCCTACTTTCCGTTTTCGAGCGAAACAAAGGTCGAGGTGAACGCCAAGTTTGCGGCTGTCCACGGCAAAGATATGTTGCCAAAAACCGAGATTTCAGCGGCTGAACTTGGGCTGGGACCTGGCTCCAAGGCCCAAGTTTCACAGCTTTCTTTGGACACTCAGTTCACTGGTTTGGGTGACCCGGTGGCAAGGGTTTTTGCCGAAGACTTTGAGTTTGACATCTGGCAAGAAAATGCCAACTGGCTCATGGTTTACACAACTGGCAACTTCCCCTGGAAGTCGGGCATGGGAAATGCGATAGCAATCGAGCCTCAAACCTGCCCGGCCGATGCCTTCAACTCTGGTGTTGATCTGAAGGTTCTAGCCAGCGGTGAAAGCACATCCATGCGCTGGGGAATAAGGCTTCAGGGCTAAGGTATAAGGCTATGAAGTGGACACTGTTCGGCAAGCGCCCCAAGGCCCCAGCGCCAAGCTGGACGGCTGCCATTTTGGCGTTTATCTTTGCGAGTCAAACCTTCATTGATTCCTCGGCCGGTTACCCGCAGTACATGAGCTATTTGGCATTTGGCTCAGGACTCTGGTTTGTCTATGCGGGCTTCAAGGCCAAGGCACTGTTTTCATTTTTGTTTATTCCAGTCGCGGCACTGTGGGCCTTGCCACTTTTAGGCACCGATCCATTCACACAGATGAACCTCGTTACATTCTTGGCCCACTCGCTTTTGGCACTGCTGTTTGGTGTTGCCGCCTACACCTACACCGCTCGTGAGAAGGTGCAGAAGTGACCGACAATTTTGTTGGTTTTGCGCAATCTCCCAAGCCCGACCCACTGCGCGAGGTAAGAACCCTCAGCTTTGATTTTGAATCTCGGGGCGAGATTCGGTTTGCAATCCAGCTGTTCTCATCCGAGGCCGGCCTATCCAGTTGGCTTGGCAAGATTGTGAAGTTTGATTTCCGTCAGGGCGCAAAACTTCGTTACGGCGACGAAGCTTACGGGGCTACTTTTGGCTTGATTCAGATTCCTAAGCGCTTTGTCCTAGTGGCTGAGACGCTAGGTGAAGTGGATGTAAAAATCCGCGAGCAGAAGGTTGGCTATCAACTAACGCTGACGGTAAAAAGAGCGCTACGCAGCGATGAATTGAATGACTGGGAACAGGATGTTAATCGGGTAGCGGCAGTCTTCGGAGCGGTTGCAAATGGCTAATCCACGACAGCCCAACATCTACGACGTAGCAAGACTTGCGAAGGTTTCTCACCAAACGGTTTCCAGGGTTTTGAATAACAATCCTTCGATCCGTCCTGAAACTAAAACTCGAGTGCTTAAGGCGATGGAGTCGCTGGGCTACCGCCCTTCGTTGGCAGCTAGAGCTTTGGCGTCTTCTCGCTCCAAGATGCTCGGCATCCTTTCTTCGGACACCGACTTCACCGGACCGGCCGCGATGGTTCACCACATGGAGGCAGCGGCCAGAGCACAGGGTTACTTCGTCGTGACGGTAGGTATTGATGCCAACGACGAAGAATCCGTTCAGTCCGGCATCGACCACTTGATGAAACTTGGCATCGAAGGTCTAGCTTTGGTAACGCCTCAGCTTCGCGCTGTGGAGATTGCAAGGGCTGCGGTTTCCGGCATTCCAGTGGTCACCCTGGACAGCATGTATCGCATGGATGAGCTAGCGGTATCGGTTGACAACTTCGCCGGAGGCGCAGCCGCCACGCAGCACCTGATCGACCTCGGTCACCGCAACATCGCACACATCTCGGGTCCGCAGGGTTGGTTTGAATCCACCACCCGAGCAGCTGGCTACACCGCTACCATGCTCAATGCCAACTTGACGCCACAGGTGATTGATGGTGACTGGTTGATTGGCACCGGCTATCGAATTGGCAAGAAGCTCGATATTGAATCCAAGGGGCTGACGGCTCTGTTCATTGCCAATGACCGAATGTCATTTGGCTTCATGCACGCCATGCGCGAGCGCGGCATTGACATTCCAGGTCGACTGAGCATCGTTGGTTTTGATGATCTTGAAGAGTCGGCATACTCCTCGCCACCGCTGACTACATTGCGTCAGGACTTCAAGGAACTTGGCAATCGCGCCATGAATCTTTTGCTTTCGGAAATCTCTGGAACCAGCACTAAAAAGCTCGACCGATTGATTCCGGAGCTGGTGCTCAGAGGCTCCACGGCAGCACCTTCAAAGTTATAAAAGCGTGATGGTTTTTGCCCTTATCTGGGGCGATGTTATCGCTAACATTTAGGGGTAAGGACGGAGTTGTCATGCCAGGTCGCAAATACACCATTGGTGTTGACTATGGCACCCTGTCCGGCAGAGCAGTCGTCGTCGACATTTCCGATGGCACAGAGCTCGGATCAGCCGTTTTTGAATACCCAAATGCAGTTATGGACCAGGTGCTAAATCGCACCGGAGAGAAGCTTCCACCCGAGTGGGCGCTGCAGGACCCAAACGATTACGTCGAGGTTCTCAAGCATGCCGTCCCAGCGGCGGTCAAGGCTGCCGGAATTGACCCAAGCGATGTAATCGGCATCGCCACCGACTTCACCGCTTGCACCATGGTGCCGGTGAAAAGCGATGGCACACCCTTGAGTCAAGTTTCAGGTTTTGAAACCAATAAGCATGCCTACGTAAAGCTATGGAAGCATCACGCCGCCCAGCCACATGCCGATCGCGTGAACCAGGTGGCCCGCGAGCGTGGAGAGTCCTGGCTAAATCGCTACGGTGGTCAAATCTCATCTGAATGGGAATTGGCTAAGGGCCTTCAGATTCTGGAAGAAGCCCCTGAGGTTTATGCCGCAATGGACAAGTTTGTTGAGGCAGCCGACTGGATCGTTTGGCAGCTTTGCGGTGTTTACTCTCGCAATGCCTGCACCGCTGGCTACAAGGGCAACCTTCAGGACGGCGCTTATCCTTCGAGAGACTACTTCGCAGCGCTAAACCCCGATTTTGCAGGGTTTGCGGAGGACAAAATCGCACATCCAATTGGGCAACTTGGCGATGCTGCCGGCTACCTCACCAAAGCGGCTGCGGCTTGGACTGGGCTTCCCGAGGGCATTGCGGTGGCGGTTGGCAACGTGGATGCGCACGTTACCGCACCTGCAGCCAAGGCCACTGAGCCAGGGCAGATGGTTGCCATCATGGGAACCTCGACCTGTCACGTCATGAACGGCGATGTCCTGGCTGAAGTTCCTGGCATGTGCGGCGTTGTGGACGGCGGCATTGTTTCCGGCTACTACGGTTACGAAGCCGGGCAATCCGGTGTGGGAGATATCTTTGCCTGGTATGTCAAAAACCAGGTCCCACAGCGTTACTTCGATGAAGCCGAAAAGGCCGGCAAGTCAATCCACCAGTACCTAACCGATTTGTCTGCGACTCAAGCGGTTGGTGAGCACGGATTGGTTGCACTTGACTGGCACAGTGGTAACCGCTCAGTACTGGTTGACCACGAGCTATCCGGAATCCTGATTGGTGCGACTCTGACTACCAAGGCTGAAGATGGTTACCGAGCACTTCTAGAGTCCACCGCGTTCGGAACTCGCAAAATCGTTGAGACTTTCGCCGCCTCTGGTGTCCCGGTGAAGGAATTCATCGTGGCCGGCGGATTGATCAAGAACCAGTTTTTGATGCAGCTTTACTCGGACATTACCCGCTTGCCCCTGAGTGTTTTGGAATCTGAGCAGGGGCCTGCTTTGGGTTCAGCTATTCACGCTGCGGTTGCGGCCAAGGCATACCCAAGCGTGCGGGATGCGGCTGAAAAGATGGGTCGAGTTTCCAAGGCGCTGTATGTGCCAAACGAAGAGCGCGCCAAGCAGTACGACCGACTTTATGCCGAATATGAAATCCTCCACGATTACTTTGGCCGCGGAGCAAACGATGTCATGAAGCGCCTGAAGGCAATGCGTCGGGAGGTGCTAGGTGCTTAGCGAAAAGGAAGCCAGAACCCAGCTGGCCAAACTCCACGCCCAGCTTTGGGATGCGGGTTTGGTGGTCTGGTCCGGCGGAAACATTTCTCAGCGCATCCAGGGCGGTTTTTTGATTAAGCCATCTGGACTGAGCTATGACGAGCTAACAGCCGAATCTATGGTGCTCTGCGATCTTGATGGCAATGCCATCGACAAGACTCTTACTCCCTCATCTGACACCGCGGCTCACGCTTACGTCTACCGAAACATGCCAGAGGTTGGGGGAGTGGTTCACACCCACTCGAACTATGCCTGCGGCTGGGCAGCAGCGGGTCGGGCGATTCCATGTGTGCTTACCGCTATCGCCGATGAGTTTGGCGGCGAGATTCCGCTCGGGCCATTTGCCATCATTGGCGATGATTCAATCGGTCGCGGAATTGTGGAAACTCTCAACGGCCACCGCTCCAAGGCAGTGCTTATGCAGCAGCACGGGGTGTTCACAATCGGCAAAGATGCGAAGGACGCGCTCAAGGCGGCTGTGATGTGCGAGGACAATGCCAAGAGCGCATTTATCGCAGAACAACTGGGTGGCGGCATTCAAATCCCTCAACCACACGTCGATGCTTTATTCAGTCGTTATCAAAATGTATACGGACAGTTATCAAATGAGTGAGCTCGGGTTGATTGTGCGTGACACACTAGGAAACGTGGCAAATGTGAGCGGTAACTTTTTCGTTACCGAAGCATTTGTTGATTCAAAAGTTTCGCAGAACCGTGGCCCAATCCGGGGCATGGCTGCGGGAAGAAATCTGAGTGAGATGGACACGCTCAGATCAAAATCATTCGGAGGTCCGACCGAGAACGAAGGGAACAGAGTTGTTTGAGAAACTACTCGGATTCGCGGCTGTAGCTACTGCATCCGCAATGGTCCTAGCTGGTTGCGCAAGCACCGCTACCGAGACCACCGAAGGCGGCGAAGAGGCTGCTGGCGGTCTAATCGGTGTATCCATGCCAACCCAGTCCTCAACCCGTTGGATCTCTGACGGCGAGAGCATCAAGGCTGAAATGGAAGCTCAGGGCTTCGAAGTTGACCTTCAGTACGCTGAGGACGACATCCCAACCCAGGTTGCACAGCTTGAGGGCATGCTAACCAAGGGTGCAAAGGCACTGATCATTGCAGCTATCGACGGTACTCAGCTAACTGACGTACTACAGGCTGCAGCAGATGCTGGCGTTCCAGTTATCTCCTACGACCGCCTAATCCGTGACAGCGCGAACGTTGACTACTACGCAACCTTCGACAACTTCAAGGTCGGCGTTCAGCAGGCAACTTCGATGCTAGTTGGCATGGGTGTATACGCATCTGAGGACTCAACCTCAGCTGACGGCCCTAACGCAGCTGGCCCATGGAACGTTGAGCTATTTGCTGGTTCCCTAGACGACAACAACGCATTCT
>CAZZHB010000065.1:0-7420 GCA_964653615.1 uncultured Aquiluna sp. | reverse complement strand
ACTTCGAGTGAAAACTCGTGAGTGTGATGTTGATTCTGCAGTTCACCAAGTAATACCGAAGAGCTGACCGCTTCAATCATGTGAACGTAGCCGGCGCCCTTGCGTGGGATTGAAAGCTTCTCAATCTTGGCCTGGTCGCTGTCTGGTTCGTAGGTCTTGATTGTGGCCTCGGTGGTGTTCCAAAAGGCCTCGTGAATTTCGATTATCCCGGTGTCACCAACCAGCCTGGCAGCCATGCCAAGTGCGGTGCCCAGCGATGAGTTTCCTCTACCGATGACTCCGTTTTCAAATTCAAAACTTGTCATGGCAAGCGCATCGACTCCGTTTGGATAGTTGTATCCATCAGTGGATTGAGTCTTAATTGGGCTATCTGCGAACCAGCGATTGAGGGTGGTCGTGTAGACGCCCTGGTCTAGGGAGGAGCCGCCACCCAGCTCCTTGTTGAAAAGCCTGTGATTGTTGTCAAAGGTTCGGCAAAAACCGAAGTTCGCCTCGATTAAGCGAAGCTTTCCAATCCGGCCTTCGCGAACCAGCTCAATTAGGTGGTTGTGAAGCGGCATGAATTTGGTCCACATCGCTTCCATGGAGAACAGTCCTAAGTCGCGAGCGAGCTGATAAACCTCTTCGGCCTGCTCCGCATTCTCCATCACTGATTTTTCAATTAAGACGTGCTTACCGGCATTTAGAGCAGCCTTTGCCATCCAGTAGTGCTCGGAGTGAGGAGAGGCAATGTAGATCAGGTCTACTTCGCTATCGCTAATCGCCTCGTTGAAGCTCAACGCTCTCGCGCTAATTCCAACCTCATCGAGTTTTGCTTGTGCTCGATCTTTATCGCGAGACACCAGGGCGACCAGCTCGGTGTTCTGAGACAGCGGGAAGTCTCGCAAGATCAAATCGGCCATCAAGCCGGTTCCCACCATTGCCCAGCGCACATTTGCCATTTGGTACCAACTAACTTTTTAGGAGCGTTTGGTTACTTTATTGGAATGGGCCAGCGATTTGGCCATCGATGGGAAAACCAATCCGTGCATGGGCCAAACTGCCCACCAATAAGCCTGACCAAACAATCCCCTAGGGGCAAAGATGGCCACCTGAGTCAGGATTGTGCCGCCGGTGTCCTCATCCACCTCAAGACCAAACTCCAACCAAGCCAAGCCCGGTAACTTCATCTCTGCCCTCAGGCGCAGCAGCTTCTCGGGGATAATCTCTTCCACTCGCCAGAAGTCCAAAGCATCGCCAACCTCTAGGTGGTTTGGATCGCGCCTTCCTCTTCTGAGTCCAACGCCTCCCACCATGCGGTCCATGATGCCGCGCAGTTCCCATGCCCAGCTTGCGGTTGAGTAGCCATTGTCTCCACCAATTGCCTCAACTCGTTTCCAGACTTCAGAAATCGAGTCTTGGGTGTGGGTAATTCGGACATCTTTATAGAGTGAACCACCGGCCCAATCTGGGTCAGTCGGAAGTGGCTCTGAGGGGGTGCCAGGGGAAGAGGCATCAGACCAGCGGGTTTCGACCCTGGCTTCCTTGATCTTCACCAAAGCCAGACCGGCAGCTCTTTCGAA
The DNA here is from genome assembly GCA_964653615.1 of uncultured Aquiluna sp. Taxonomy (GTDB): domain Bacteria; phylum Actinomycetota; class Actinomycetes; order Actinomycetales; family Microbacteriaceae; genus Aquiluna. The sequence goes on along the minus strand of CAZZHB010000065.1, from coordinate 5,858 downwards.
GTTGGTTAGACCACCCTCAGGATCTGGAATCAATTTGCGGATTCGCTGATCGGTTGCCACCACTTCATTTTTCAGGCTGTCGACCAAGCGCTTTGCCAGCGTTACCGGCACCGGTGTCACCAACCCAACCCAACCGCTGGACAGTCTCGGTGTCAGCACCGGAAGCGGGATAATTATTCGCCTTCTTAGCCCTGCGACCTTGGCATAGGCCTGCATCATTTCGGCATAGGTGAAGATCTCCGGGCCTGCGATTTCGTAAATTCCGGCATCGGTTGCCTTCAGACCAGCACATCCGACCAGGTAGCGAAGCACGTCCCTGACGGCGATTGGTTGAATGCGATTCTTTACCCACTTCGGGGTGGTCATAATCGGCAGGCGCTCGGTTAGGTAGCGCAACATTTCAAAAGATGCAGAACCAGAACCAATAACTACTCCGGCTCTTAGTTCAAAAGTCGGAACACCGCTTTCGGCAAGAATTCGACCGGTGTCCAACCTGGCTTGCAGGTGAGGGGAGGCCTCTTGACCCGGGGTGATGATTCCACCGAGGTAGATGATTTTCCCAACTCCAGCCTGTTTGGCAGCAGTGCCAAAGCCCCTTGCCATATTGCGCTCAAGCTGCTCAAAATCACCTTTCACTAACAGGGCGTGCAGCAGGTAATAGGCAACGGCAACGCCCTTGAGGGCAGCATCCAAGGTCTCGGAGCTGTTGGCATCGCCGGATACCAACTCGACTTTGTTGATCCATGGGTGATTTCGCAACCGCTCTGGGTTTCTGGCCAGCACCCTGACTCGATAGCCAGCTTCCAAGAGCTGGGTGATAAGACGACCGCCGATGTAGCCGGTGGCTCCGGTAACCAGACAGAGCGCAGGTTGCCCACCCTCATCTTTGAGAATCGTGAGTCCAGCGGAGATCTCGTTCGGCATGTGCTCTAGAACCTAAGCCTTTTCAAAGCGATTCCCGATTTTGTTCCTGCACCAGCAATTGTTCTAAATCTGTTAGCCGCTTGAGACCAGCCATCGGTTGGCTCATTCGGTGATTGCTCTTTAGCCGATCACTGTTTTTACTGAGGAAGTTCCAATAGCCAGCGGTGAATGGGCAGGCATCCTCACCTACGCGAACGGTCGGTTTAAATTTGCAAGAACCGCAGTAGTTGCTCATCTTGTTTATGTAGGCACCGCCGGATGCATAGGGCTTGGTGGACATCTTGCCACCGTCGGCATACAGCGACATGCCAATTACGTTTGCCGGCATAACCCAAGGAGTGCCATCGGCAAAGGCATCGATGAACCAGTCGTTTACAGCTTTAGGATCGAAACCTCTTTGAAGCGCAGTGTTACCAAGCACCATCAGTCTTGGAATGTGGTGACTCCAGGCTCGCTCACTTACATCCTTCAACGTGCTGGAGAGACAGTTGGCGGTAATGCCATTTGCAGTTAGATCCTGCCAGCCGGCTGGGATCTCCGCCTTTGCACCCAGCTCATTTAGGTTTTGGTAGTTCTCATCAAAGTGCCAGTAGAGCTGCCAGACATAATCTCGCCAACCGATGATCTGTCGTACGAATCCCTCGACACTTGCGAGCCTGGCCCTGCCCTCGATATACGCATCAACCGCCGCCTGCACCACTTCCATGGGGGAGAGTAGCCCCAGGTTCATTGGCACCGAAAGCATTGAGTGAGCCATGGTCCAGTCTCGATGATCCATGGCATCTTCATAAGGTCCAAAAAGATCTAGTCGATTGCTGATGAAATCCGAGAGTGCAGCTAACGCCTGCTTGCGATCACCAGGGAAAATCCTTGGTCTATCAACCCCAATGAATTGGGCTTTACCGGATTTCTCAAGTTCATCGAGTTCTAATCGCACCTTTGCATCGAGCTCATCTTCGATTGGCTGGTAGGGGGCAGGCAACCCAAGACCAGGCTTTGGCGGAGGCAGGCGATTCTCCTCATCAAAGTTCCACTTGCCGCCTATTGGTTGGCCCGCCTCCATTAGGAGGTTGAGGCGTTGTCTTTGCAGTCGGTAGAAGTCTTCGAGTCGTAGCCGCTTGCCGGCCTTGGCTAGGTAGTCAGCCCAATCATTCGGGCTTGAACAGAATCCAGGGTTCGTAAGTTTTTCTAGTTTCAAAAAGTCTGCGAGAGCATCGAAGGAGCGAGATGATCCACCGACCATGCTGGTCAGATCCTTGCGATCGGCGAGCTCCCGATAGCTGCTAAGTCTCACCGTTGTGACATTGCTATCCCTAGCCCTGGCGTATTGCGCGTAGCGAATCAGGTGAGCTTTTTGCCGGTGATATTTGCGCTTAGAAAACTGAGAGTCAACGATTGGTAAGAGCAGCTCATCTTCTAATTCGAAGTGAGGACCAAGTTGGTCTGCGAGAAGTAGCTGCATTTTCGAGCCCTTCCGTAGACGTTGTCATTGCTCCACTAGGTATATGCCAAATTGCCCCTAAATCATTTCCTTGAGGCTCTATAAAGCCAATCTTCACCCATTAGCGAACTCGCCATCTGCCGATTGGTGTTTTTTCAAAGTGTGTGCGAGAGTGGGAGGACACAAAGGAGTGATACTCGTGTCACAAGTGAATAACCCAAAACACGACCCTGCTGGATACCGAGTGGTTCCGACAACCACTAGAGAACTAAATCAAGACAGAGTTAAAGAGCTGCTCGCCAAAGAGTGGGAGCTATTTCAAAAAACAACAAACCTTTCTGGCAAAGAAAATGCACGTGCCAGCAAAGCCCTTCCTCTGGGAGTGACATCAAGCTTCCAACACTGGGACCCATACCCCATTTCTATCGCCAGCGCTAAGGGCGCTTACGTCACTGACGTTGATGGCCGCAAGCTTTTGGATCTATCCATGGGCTTTGGAGCCATGATGGTTGGACACCTCAACCCAAAGGTGGTCCGGTTTGTAAAGCGTGCGCTCAAGCACACCGGAACATTGTTTGTGACCCCATCACCTACTGCAACCATTGCCGCCGAAGCTTTCAAAAAGCGCTTTGGCCTGGACATGATTCGCTTTACCAACTCCGGCACCGAATCGCTGATGTATGCGATCCGCACCGCCAGGGCAGCGAACGGCAAGAAGGCGATTATCAAGCTTGAGGGTGGCTACCACGGTGGCTATGACCCACTTCAGGTTTCGGTGAAGCCAAAGCTTGAAAACATTGGTGATGCCAATGCACCGACTCCAGAAGTTCCATTTGAGGTAGAGCCAGGTGAGGTATTCGTAGTTCCATACAACAACCTCGAATACCTAGAGAAGATCATGAGCGAAAACGCTCACAAGATTGCAGCCTTTGTGCTCGAACCAATCATGGAGAACATCTCGATTGTGCTTCCAGACGAGGGCTACCTGCCTGCCGTTAGAGCGCTCTGCGATAAGTACGACATCGCGTTGATTTTTGACGAGGTAAAGACTGGCCTCACCGCCGGTCAAGCCGGTGCAGCCGGTAGAACCGGAGTCGAGCCAGATCTGATTACCTTGGCAAAGAGCATCGGTGGCGGCTTGCCAGTGGCAGCTTTCGGCGGCAAGGCCAAGTACATGCAGGCGGTTGTCGACGGTCGCATGGCCCACTACGGAACCTATAACGGCAACCCGCTGGTTATGGCAGCCGTGATGGCGGTTGAAGAGCTGGTTACTCCAGCCGCTATGGCCAAGGCAGAGCAGATCAACGTAAACACCTTGAACAAGATCAATGCCATCATCAGTGAGTATGAGCTTCCTGCACACACCATTGGCCTGGGACTAAAGGGTGCGATCACCTGGTCAAAGACTCCAGTTCGCAATTACCGAGACTTCAAGAACGTTGACTTCGGTATTGCAGAGCTGAGCTGGCTGTGGGGAATCAACCGCGGCATCATCACCCCTCCGGGGCTTGATGAGCAGTGGCTGGTTTCGCTAATGCACACTCAGAAGGACATGGACAAGATGGTCGAGCACTTCCGAGAGCTGGCAAAGGCACTTCGCGCATAAACTCGTTGGGAAACCAAAGGAGCAACGTGAAACCCAAGCAACTTTTCCTGCTTTTTGCCAAGGGCGAAGCCATCACCTGGACTCTGCTGATCTCGGCGTTGATTATTCGTGCTGCCGGTGATCCAATCCCATGGGTTGTCACGGTTGCCGGAAGCATTCACGGTGCTGTGTTTCTGGGGTATGCGGTAACGGCACTGCTGGTTGGCCTAAACCAGCGCTGGGGTCTTGGCAAACTATCGACCGCTGTGCTTTTGGCAATCGTGCCATTCGCAACCATTCCTTTTGAGCGCCGCCTGGTCAAGACCAACGCGCTTGATGGCGATTGGAGAAAAACCAAGAGCGATCACCCTAGGGATGCATTCTTTATTGACGGCATTTTCCGTTGGTTTATTGCAAGGCCAGTTTTGCTGCTGGCCCTTTTGCTGGTTGCAATTCCAGCCCTGTTCGCCTTCCTACTTTTCCTGGGACCGCCATCTGAGTGGTTTAGCTAGGTTAAAGAAAATCCCCCGGACCACTTCGGTCCGGGGGATTTTCTTTTGTTCTTAGTACTTAGCGAAGAACGTTGAGAAAAGGGCTCCAAGTATCAACATCACCGGAAGCATTCCCACTAGCACAATCGCCTGTACAACGTCCCAGTTGATTTTTGACATTAGAGTCATCCTTCTTTCTTAGTCCTTGAACTCGCTCTTTGCGAAGGTTGCGTCGTCCTCAGCGCTCTTGATGCGAGCGATGGTGAAGATCACTAGACCGAATAGACACTTCGCCAAAATGTCAGCTACTGAGTAACCGACTTCACGCAGCACGAAGCCACCCTCGTCGAATCCAGTTGCATTCATGTTTGCGATGAAGGCGATCGGGTAAACACCCCAGGTTGCTAGAAGAAGCAAACGTAGTTCCTTCACCTTGCGCTGTACTGCTGCGGACTGCTTCTCTAGGGACTTGCCTAGCTCCACGAACAATACGTACAGGATGTATAGGAATGGGATGGTCGATAGTAGACCCCAGACAGATGCTGGAATGCCCATGATGTCTAGCTGAGCGTCACCTGGGTAACCCAGTGCGATCATCAATGCGGATGCAGGTACTAGACGAACTAGTAGCGAAGTCTGCATTGCACGAGCTAGACCTAGAACGGCAACAGTCTCCACTAGTAGCAGTGGCACAGTTAGTAGCCAGTCCACATAGCGGTAGCCCACGTTGTAGGTGTAACCCTCAATCGCGTCTGGACCGAATGCGTGCTGGAAGCTGTCGAACATTCTGAAGTAGTGGTAAGCGGCGATACCGGTTACGGTTGCCGACACCATTACCGCCATGCGGTAACGAGGTAGTACACGGTCTCTTGCCATCACCAAGAAGATGGTGGTGAAGAGCATTGCTGCGATGCCCATGGAGAGCATGTTGAACACGAGGCTATAGCCGCCCGCGCTAATCATTGATTCCATATTTCGAAAGTCCTTTCGATGACTTTTTTATCTTTTTCAAGTCCGAAGTCCACTCGTCGAGCTCTGTAAGCTCAGGCGAGTCGGCTACATTGCTCGACTCACAGAGGATTAACAGCAAGTTGGTAGCTGTTATTCACCTAGTAGGTAACGTTTGAGTAACTTGTTTGGACCGCAATGCCAGCCTGGTTTGGTAATCTCAGAGCAAACTAAGGGGTTGATGGCGGGGTGAATGCGATATCACTGAACCTCCACTATCCGCAGGATTTACCTGTTTCCTTGCTTCGCGAAGAAATTCTGGAAGCTATTCAGAATCACCAGGTAGTGGTCATCGCTGGTGCTACCGGGTCCGGCAAAACCACACAAATTCCCAAGATGTGCCTAGAGCTCGGGCGCAAAGCCATCGCTCACACCCAGCCCAGAAGGATTGCAGCTAGATCTGTAGCTG
>CAZZHB010000064.1:0-7465 GCA_964653615.1 uncultured Aquiluna sp. | reverse complement strand
TCTTCATTGGCGGCAAGTTCCCGCGCTCCGAATCCGGTCGGGTTTACCCGGTCGCAGATTCCAAAGGTGAGTTCCTCGCAAACGTTGCCATGGCCTCACGCAAAGATGCTCGAGACGCAGTCGTCGCAGCCCGCGCAGCACAAAGCGGCTGGGCCTCAGCAACTGCCTATAACCGTGGTCAGGTGCTTTACCGCATCGCCGAGATGTTGGAAGGACGTCGCGAGCAGTTCGTGGCAGAGATCCGAGCCCTCACCGGTAGAAGCGAAAAGCAAGCCAATCTAGAGGTTGATGCGGCGATTGACTCATGGGTTTGGCACGCCGGCTGGACCGACAAGATTGACGCCGTTGCCGGAAACATGAACCCGGTTGCCGGTCCGTTCTTCAACATTTCGACCCTGCAGGCAACCGGTGTTGTTGCAGCTTTTGCCCCACAGGACAGTGCACTACTGGGCTTGGTCAACACCATCGCCCCTGCCATCGTCTCGGGTAATGCTGTTGTGGTCATCGCCAGCGAAAATCTTCCGCTGCCGGCGATCACCCTGACCGAGGTGCTGGCAACCAGCGATCTCCCTGGCGGAGTGGTCAACGTGCTAACCGGCAAAGAGTCGGAGATCGCGCCTTGGCTCGCATCACACCTCGATGTGAACGCTATTGACCTAGAGGGAACCAGCGACTTTGTTGAGCTGGAGATTCAGGCGGCTCAAAACCTAAAGCGAATTATCCGCAAGGGTGACTTTGTCCGCACCGGAGCAAAAGGCAGCTTGAACCACATCACCAGCCTGATGGAAGTCAAGACGGTTTGGCACCCAAAGGGTCACTAGGGTCTGCCACCAACTTTGGTGATTGCCTTGGATGCGAAGCGAACAGCAGCCTGAGCCGCCGGCACCAAGGTTTTTCCAGCTAACAGCTCTGCGAGCAACTTGGCAGCGAAGGCATCTCCGGCTCCGGTGACATCGACTGCATCCGCGGGAATTGCCGGGACGTGCTCGCTACCAGCAGGCCAGTTCAACTGCACGCCATCTGCGCCCATAGTCAATGCGACCTGCGGGAACCACTCGCCTAAGAGGGCTGCCACAATTACAGGTCTGGATTCGGCAGAGAGAATGCGGCCCTCCTCCAAAGAAGGAACCAACAGGTCCACACCGGCAATCGATGCCAGGAAGCCATTCACAGAGTGATCCGCGATGTAACCGGCGCTGCCGGGATCACAAGCAACTAAGCCGTATTGATTTGCCCTTTTGATTAGCTGCTGCATGGTTTCAACGCTCTGGTCAAAAACCGTGTATCCCGAAAGGTAGAGGGCATCACCAAAAAGCTCGTCTGGAATAGCACTCAGGTCCAAGTTTCGATTGGCACCGCGGTCAGTAAGGAAGCTGCGCTGCTGACCCTGAACCAACACCACGATTCGACCGGTTTGCAGTTGCTCATCGACCTGCAGGTGAGGGATAACTTTGTAGTTGCGAAGGATCGCTGAGTGCCGCTCCAAATCCTCTTTGGCGACTCTTCCAACAAAGTGAGTTTCGACTCCGAGACTTGCTAGCCAACAAGCGAAGTTTGCCGCTGAGCCACCGGGTTGTTGCTGAATCTTGCTGTTGGTGTCGGTGTCTAGGCGAATCTCCCCATTCGGGATAACCAAGATGTCATCAATGACATCACCGACCACCAAGACCTTTGGCATTAGCCCTGAAGCCTGCACCAAGCGGTAGCAATGTCGGCTGCTACCGAGACGTTGTTCTTCGCAAGGTTTAGGTTCACCTCAAGTGACACGCCACCGGAAGCCTGCACGATGTATTGCAGCAAGAATGGCGTGACGGCCTTGCCGGTGACACCCGCCTTCTCGGCAGCCTCAAACGCAATCGCCAAGACTCGGTCGTGCTCGACTCGCTCCCAGGCCTGGTGGGCAGGAACTGGATTTGCAACCACAATGCCACCGGCTTCTCCCCTGGCGGCCATGACGAGTGCGACTTCATCAGCACTATCTGCCTGATACTCCAAAGTGAAATCGGACTCTCGAAGCCAGAAGCTTGGGAAGATTTTGGTGCCGTAACCAATCACCGGAACGCTCAGGGTCTCGAGTCGCTCCAGAGTTGCGGCGATATCCAAAACGCTCTTCACACCCGCACTGACAACGGTCACTGGCACCTGCGAAACCACCGTTAGATCCGCAGATTCGTCAAAGGTGTCTTGAGCTCCGCGGTGAACACCGCCGAGACCTCCGGTTGCAAACACTCGAATGCCAGCCTGGGCAGCAAGATAAGCGGTGGCGGCAACCGTGGTTGCACCAGAGATGCCCTTGGCTGCCAGAATCGGCAGGTCGCGCACCGATGCCTTGGCGATGTCTTGGTTTGCGATCACGTCTAGCGCTGACGCATCCAAGCCAATGTTTGGAATGCCGTCGATCACAGCGATGGTTGCCGGAACCACGCCCTTGTCTCTGAGGATTTGCTCAAAATCCAAAGCCGCCTGGTGGTTACGCGGCCTGGGCAAACCATGGGAAATGATGGTGGATTCGAGGGCTACAACCGGCAGGTTGTTCTGCAGCGCATTTAGGACTTCTGGGTGAATTTTCAGCACCGGATAAGGCTACTGCGGTTTCTTGGGTAGATTCTTCACTAGAGAAACGATACGGAGATTGCTTGAAGCGCCCCTTCTTTACGACCCCCAAGGGTCAGCGCATCGCAATGCTGCTGGGCACACTACTTTCACTGCTTTCACTAATTCCGCTTTACTTCACAATGACCACTGAGCTGGCGCGAACCAACGTCTCCCAGCTGCACTTCGGTGAGGTCAACTTCTACCCCTTAGAAGAGGCAAGGTCAGTCAAAGAGCTAGCTGGTCTTGAGGTCTTGGGCATCTCGGATGTTTCAGAATCCGAGTTTGGAACCACAGTCAAGATTCAGGTGCTGAACCATGGGCAGTTGGTTGGTAAGCGCGAGGTTTGGGCCAAGGTCTATAGCCCCGAAGGCAAGCTTCGCGAAGGCATGAAGATTTGGTTGGAGCTCAAACCCAAGGGCCCGATCTACCTAGAGTTTTTCTTCACCGGCAGCGCTAAAGAGCTTGGCGAGAGCAAGATAAGTTTGGGTTTTTAGCGTAGATTTCTAGGGTGCCTAACATCAGTGCAGAATCCTGGCGAGAGTTTGTTGCCTCCAGGCGAACCACCCGTGATTTTCTTCCTACCCCGGTTCCTCAGGAGCTGATTGATCAGCTGCTCACTGATGCAATGACGGCCCCTTCCTGGTCAAATACCAGGCCATATCTGATCGCAACAGCTCAGGGTGAAGTTCGAGACCGCATCTCCCAAGAATTCCTAGCGCGCTGGGCTGAAGCCTCCAAAGCGCTTGGCGGTGGATTTTTGGCCAAGGCAAAACTCTTCATTACCCGCTACGGCCTGCCAACCAGCGACTACAAGGTGAACCGGGTTTACCCCAAGGAGCTGCAGCCGAGAAGCGCTCGAGTCGGAGCAGAGCTCTATTCACTTTTGGGCATTGATCGTAAAGATCAAAAAGCTAGACAGGCGCAGTGGGCAAGAAACTACGAATTCTTTGGCGCTCCGGTTTCCTTCTTCGTCTTTACGCACTCCGGACTAGGTGAATACTCTGTTTCCGACGCCGGCCTGTTCATGCAGAACCTAATGCTTTCGGCTCACGCCCATGGTCTTGGCACTTGCGCTCAAGGTGCGAGTGCCCTCTGGGCAGATGCGGTTAGGGCTGAGTTTGATGTGCCAGAGGGCTACAAGCTGCTTTGCGGTATCGCTCTTGGCTACCCGAGCGACCACAAGGTAAATAGCTTCAAAGCAGACCGCCTGCCAATCAGCGATATCAAACTCAAGAACAAATGATCAACTTCAAAGACCAGGCTTTTCTGGCAGACCCCTACCCTCAGCTGGCTGAGCTGAGAAAATCTGGCAAGCCGATCTGGCATGACGAACTGCAGGTCTTTCTAGCCGCCACTCACGCAGATGCCAACGCTGTGCTGCGCAACCGCTCACTCGGCCGAATTTTCCAAGCCAAAGAGCCGGCCGATGAGTGGGACACCTTCAACTGGTTGCACGCAGATTCGATTCTGGACTCCGAACCACCAAAGCACACCCGCTTGCGCTCGTTAGTGATGAAGGCCTTCAACCCAAAAAAGATCGAAAGCATGCGGCCCGACGTTGAGCGCATCACTCAAAAACTACTGGACGACATCGCCGTCAAACTCGCTGCCACCGGTGAGTTCGATGTAATTGCGGACTTCGCAGAGCCACTGCCTGTGAAGGTGATTGCTTCCATGCTTGGCTTCCCGGATGAGGACGAGCATCTACTTCGACCCTGGTCACAGGCGATTGTAAAGATGTATGAGGTCGCACCATCTGATCAAGATAAGGCGGAGGCGAAGCAAGCCTCTGCTGAGTTTGCCGACTATGTTCACGGTCTAATGCTTGAGCGTAAGCAAAACCCAGGGACAGATCTGATTACTGACCTGGCTCTGGTCGAAGAAGATGGCGAGAAGCTAAATGCTCACGAGTTAATTGCGACCTGCGTGCTGCTGCTAAACGCCGGCCACGAAGCCAGCGTGAATGGCTTTGGCAATGGTTTTGTGGCTGCGCTGGAGCGCGAAGATCAAATGGAGTTGCTTCGAAAGAGCCCAGATCGCCATGCGGCCACCGCAATCGATGAATTTCTAAGGTTTGATGCCCCGCTGCACCTGTTCGAACGGACCGCTACTCAGGACACCGAGGTTGGTGGGGTTGAAATCAAGCGTGGCCAGAAAATAGCAGCGCTGTTGGGAAGTGCGAATCGCGATGAAACGGTGTTTGAAAACGCCGACGAATTAGATCTCACACGTGACCCGAACCCTCACATCGGATTTGGAGCCGGCATCCACTTCTGTATTGGTGCACCACTCGCTCGTATGGAAATGACCACATCACTGCCGATGCTTATGAAGACTTACCCAGACATCAAGTTGGCTAGAGAGCCGCAGCGCAGACCAACATTCGTGTTGCGCGGGTATGAATCGGTTTTTGTAACTAACTAACCCTTGGTGGCACCCAGGGTCAGACCAGATACGAACTGTTTCCTGAGCACGAAGAACACCACGAGTGTAGGTATCGCAGCGATCATGGCTCCAGCCGCTAAGAGGTTGTAGTCGGTTACAAACTCACCCTGCAATCGACCAAGAGCCGACGTGATTGGGCGTTTGTTGTCGCTGGACATCAAGACCAAGGCCCAGAAGAAATCGTTGTAGATCCACGTGGTCATCAATACCGCAAGCGAAGCCAGCGGTGGACGAAGAAGTGGCAACATCACCCTGAAGAAGTGAGTGAATACCGAAGCACCGTCAACCTGTGCAGACTCGGAGATCTCTTTTGGAATGGTCTTCATGTACGAGCTGAGCACAAAGGTCGCGAATCCCATCTGGAACGCAACGTGAATCAGCACAATGCCCCATGGGTTGTCATACAAAATTCGACGGTCGCCAACTAGGTCACCAATCGCCAGATACATCTTGAAAACCGGGATAAAGACTAACTGAGCGGGCAGCATGTTGCCGGCGGTAAACAACAGCAGCATTGCCACGTTGAACTTGAATGAATACCTAGTCACCACGAAGGCCATCAGCGAACCGAAGAACAAGGTCAGGAAAACCGCCGGCAGGGTAATGATTGCGGTGTTGTAGAAGTATCGAGGCAACTCCATGCGCTCAATCGCTTCAAAGTAGTTGTTGAAATTTAGCTCGTTGGGCCAGGAAAGAATGCCGTTGGCACGAATCTCCTTGTATGGGCGCAGCGATGAGAACAAGGTCCATGCGATCGGGAACAACCAAACAATTGCGAACAGACCAATAAACGCCGAGATGAAACGGTCCTTGATTTTTTGGGAGTTCTTGGTCTTCTTGTCTTTCACCAAAGTGGTCATCGCACATCCTCCCTGAACTGTTGCTGCAGGTAGGCAAGGATCGGAACGATCGAAAGCAAGAACAGGATCACCGCGTAGGCGGCACCCTTCATCGATGCACCTTCACCGGCGATGTTCTCGAACACGAGCACACCCAGAATGGGCAAGCCACCGCGACCACCGTAAATGATGTAGACCATATCGAAGGCTCGGAGCGACTCGATGATGGTGATCACAATCACGATGATGTTTACCGGCTGCATCGCAGGGAAAATGATCCTGCGGAAGGTCTGCCACTCGGTTGCACCATCAATAGCCGCTGCCTCGCGAAGCGATGCGTCAATGGCCTTTAGTCCGGCTAAGTACAAAAGCATGATGTAGCCAATGTGACGCCAGGAAGCCATGATCAAAATCACCCATAGGTTGTAGCGATCATCGCCAAAGAATGAAATTGCTTCCGAGATCGGCAGACCCATAAGGCCGTTAACAAAGCCGTCTGGGCGAAGTAGGAAGTTCCAGATGATTCCAATGACCGCCATAGAAAGCACTACCGGTAGGTAGTAGGCGGACTGGTAAAACTTGTGGCCGCGAATCTCGCGGTCAATTTGGTAGGCAAGCAAAATACCCAAAGGGGTCGCGATTAGGCCAAACCAGAAAAGCCAAACAACGTTGACACGAACTGCTTCCCAGAAACGTGGGGTCTCGAAAATGATGTTTTCGTAGTTTGCAGTCCCAGCCCACTGGATATCACTCAGGTGAATACCGGTCCAGTAGGTGAAAGAAAGATAAATGGTGGCTAGAGCTGGAAACCAGACCAGTGCCAGGTGAAGAAAGGTTGGAACACCGACAAAGAAGCCGAGAGTGACTTTATCTTTGCCAGAAAAAGTACGACGGCGACGAGGCTTTTCTACCTTCGTCGCCGCCGTACTCATTTTGAATTTCTGCTACTTACTGCTTATAGGGCAGGAAGAGCGTCCCACTGAGACTGCAGTGACTCAAGGATCGAATCGGTTGACGATGGGTCCTTGAACCAGCTCTGGAATGCAGGACCAACAATTGGGCCAGCAAAGTCAGGGCGGGTGTCGCGGTCTAGGAACTGGGTGATGTACTTCGCCTCGTTCATGACCTCAACCTGCTGTAGCTGGAATGCGTCGTAGGTCGAGCGGTCCTGACCGTTGTTTGCGGAGGTCATTGGGATACCGGTGTCAAGCATTGCCTGAACACCTTCCATGTCACCTGCGAACTTAGCTAGGTCTGCACCACCGGCGTTGTTTGCACCGTTCTTAGCTACACAGAAACCGTCGATTGGAGCATCGATGGTGTCGCGAGCGTGGTCAGGGTTGATCTCTGGGAATGGGATGATCCATAGGTCGTCGTAGTCTTCCTGGCTCTGCTCTAGGAAGTTTGCGCCGAACCATGAACCGTTGAAGAAGAATCCGGCCTGCTTCTGCAATAGCAGCTGCATTGCGCCGTCCCACTCAAGGTCCAAAACGTTGGTGTTCATGTAAGGCAGTAGCTTCTCCCAGTAGGAGAAGACTTCCTTGACACGGTCATCGGTCCACTTCTCGCGACCTGCAAGTAGGTCT
>CAZZHB010000063.1:0-7482 GCA_964653615.1 uncultured Aquiluna sp. | reverse complement strand
CATAACTAGCTCAATGAGGAGTTTTGCGTGTCAGTAAAGCAATTGAAGAACTTTGTCGGTGGCAAGCAAGTTGCTGCAAAAAGTGGCGAAGTCAGTGATGTCATCAATCCAGCAACCGGGCAGGTTTATGCTCACGCACCGGTATCCAGTGCTGAAGATGTTGCAGCCGCCTATGAGGTGGCCCAGAAAGCTTTCGAAGAGTGGGGTCAGACCACTCCATCTGAGCGCCAGCTAGCGCTTTTCCGCATCGCGGATGCGCTCGAGGCTCGCGCCAAAGAGGCGGCGGAGGTCGAATCCGAGAACACCGGCAAGCCGCTATCTACCCTGGTCGATTACGAGATCATGCCTTCGGTGGACCAGATTCGCTTCTTTGCCGGTGCCGCGAGAAACCTTGAGGGCCGTGCCGCTGGTGAATACCTACGTGACCACACCTCGATGATTCGTCGCGAGCCAATCGGTGTGATTGGCCAGGTCACACCTTGGAACTACCCACTGAACATGGCTACCTGGAAGTTTGCCCCTGCAATTGCAGCTGGAAACACCATCGTGCTAAAGCCGTCCGACACCACCCCAGCATCAACCTTGCTGCTTGCTGAAATCGCAGCAGAGTTCTTGCCAGCCGGCGTCTTCAACGTGGTTACCGGTAACCGCGACACCGGTAGAGCCCTGATTGAGAACAAGATTCCACAGATGGTTTCCATTACCGGTAGCGTTCGCGCCGGTATGGAGGTAGCGAAGAGCGCATCGTCCGACCTAAAGCGCGTCCACCTAGAACTCGGCGGCAAGGCGCCGGTAATTGTGTTTGCCGATGCCGACTTCGCGAAGACCGCAGCTGGCATTGTGGCGGCCGGTTTCTTCAACGCAGGTCAGGACTGCACTGCTGCCACCAGGCTATTGGTTCAGGAGTCTGCCTATGACGAGTTCATGCCATACCTATTGGCAGAGGTGAAAGCCAGCGCCAAGGTTGGCAAGCCTTCCGAGGAAGACATTTTGTTCGGCCCAGTAAACAATGCCAACCAGCTGGCTCGTGTCAAGGGCTTTATTGATCGTCTTCCAGACCACGCCCGAATCGAAGCCGGTGGAAACCAAATCGGTTCCGAGGGTTACTTCTTCGAGCCAACAGTTTTGTCGGGATTCAAGCAGACCGACGAGCACATTCAAGACGAAATCTTCGGACCGGTTATCACCGTCCAGAAGTTCTCGGACGAAGCTCAGGCATTGAAGTGGGCCAACGATGTTCAGTACGGTCTAGCGGCATCGGTTTGGACCACCAACCACGCTCGCGCCATGCGCTTTGCTAAGCACCTGGACTTTGGGGCGGTATGGATCAACACCCACATCCCGCTGGTCGCAGAAATGCCTCACGGTGGCTTCAAGCACTCTGGATATGGCAAGGATCTGTCCCAGTATGGCTTTGAGGACTACACCCGCATCAAGCACGTCATGAGCTACATCGGAGACTGAGGCTAAAAATTCAGTTTCGGGGTCCTAAAAGTTAACTTTTTGTGACAAACTTGGCTTGCTTCGGAATCCCGGTAGCACTGTTCATGTTGGTCGATACACGCCACTGGATTCAAACCGGTGGATTTAGGAGATTGCAATGAAGGAAGGTCTTCCTCAGGACCCAATGATGCGTCAGCTCGTGCAAATGGCACGTGGCAAGATGCTTTCTCGTCGCGCTACCCTCTTGGGACTCGGTGGCACCGCCGCTGTTATGTCCTTGGCATCATGTGCCAGCGGCACTGAAAGTGCTTTGACTCCAGCTGAAGACCTATCTGACTCCGAAAAAGTTTTGGTTTGGCACAACTGGCCGCTATACATGGACGGCGAGGACGACGGCTCATACCCAACTCTGAACCGTTTCATGGACCAGACCGGCATCACCGTCGAGTACATGATGGAAATCGACGACAATGACACCTGGTACGCCAAGGTCAAGGACCAGCTCGCTTTGGGTGCCGACCCAGGTTTTGACGTAGCCTGCCCAACCAACTGGTTGGTAAACCGCATGATCGGCCTTGGCTACCTGCAGACCCTAGACAACGCAAACATGCCAAACAAGGTCGCCAACCTAGCGCCTGCTTACCTTGGTGACGCAAACGACCCAGAGCGCACCCTCTCGGTGCCTTACCAGGGCATCATCGGCGGCATTGTCTACAACAAGAAGATGTACAAGGAAGCCACCGGCAAGGATGCCCCAACCTCGCTAGCTGACGTTTGGGCTCCAGAGCTAAAGGGCCGTGTAGGCCTAATCTCCGAGATGCGCGACTCCGTTGGTCTTACCCTGCTAAGCCAGGGCATCGACATCACCAGCGAAGAATCCCTAACCGAGGACGCATTCAACGCAGCAGTTGAGTTCATCGCGGCTCAGGTTTCTTCCGGCCAGATCTTCAACATCAAGGGCAACTCCTACGGTGAGGACCTAACCAACGGCAACATCATCGTTGCACTTGCTTGGTCGGGAGACACCACCATCCTCAACGCAGAAGTTGGCGAAGAGCGCTTTGGTTTCGTTGTCCCAGACACCGGATCCACCATCTCATCAGACTCCTTCGTTGTTCCGATGGGCTCGGCTCACAAGAAGAACGCAGAAGCGCTAATCAACTACTACTACGACCCAGTGAACGCCGCTGAGTTGGCTGCCTACGTGAACTACGTAACTCCAGTAGTGGGAGCCAAGGAAGAGATGCTAAAGACCGACCCAGCGTTGGCCGAGAACCCATTGATCTTCCCATCCGAGGAATTCCTAGCCAATGTCCACGCTTTCCGCGCCCTAACCGGCCAGGAAGAGCAGCGCTTCGCAACTGCTTGGCAAAACGTCCTGCTAGGCGCATAGGTGGCAACAGAGTTCGTAGCTAGGGGACAGGACCTAGAGCTAGTTGGTATCCGCAAGGAATTTCCTGGCTTTACTGCAATTGAAAACCTTGACCTAAAGATTCCAGCGGGCGAATTTTTCGCCCTGCTGGGACCTTCCGGTTGCGGAAAGACCACGACATTGAGAATTGTCGCTGGCCTGGAAGAGGCAACCAAGGGCAAGGTTCTAATCGGTGGCAAGGACGTGACTGGGTCAAAGCCTCACGAGCGTCCGGTCAACACCGTTTTCCAGAGCTACGCACTCTTTCCTCACATGACCATTCTGGAGAACGTTGCATTCGGCCTACGCCAGCGCAAGGTTCAAGATCCGCTTGCCAAGGCCACTGAGGCCCTGCAGCTAGTTGAACTTGAGCACCTTGCCCTTCGTAAGCCACAGCAGCTATCCGGCGGTCAGCAGCAGCGCGTTGCGCTGGCTCGTGCGCTTGTGAACCGTCCAGCCCTATTGCTCTTGGACGAGCCTCTTGGCGCTTTGGATCTGAAGCTTCGTCGTCAAATGCAGGTGGAGCTCAAGGCAATCCAGATGGAAGTCGGCTTGACCTTCTTGCACGTTACCCACGACCAGGAAGAGGCCATGGACATGGCTGACACCGTCGCGGTTATGAACAAGGGTGAAATCGAACAGATGGGTGCTCCAGAGGCGCTCTATGACCGTCCGAAGACCGCCTTCGTTGCACGCTTCTTGGGGCAATCCAACATCTTTGTAGGAGATGTCGTTGAGGAGAATGCCAACAGCATCTCGATCAGCTGCAACGGCCAGAAGATTGCCGCACCTAAGTCTCGATCCGAAAAGCACTCCGGCAAAGTGGCATTGGGTGTTCGCCCAGAAAAAGCCACCTTCCACGAGCAGAAGCCAGATTTGGACTCCAATCACAACCTGGTTGGTCCTGGTGAGATTATTGACATCCGCTTCACCGGCGTTTCAAACCAGTACCTAATCGATGTTCCAGGTTTTGGTGACATCACCGTGTTTGCTCAGAACGTTGGCAAGAGCCCAGTAGTTGAGCTTGGTGCTCAGGTGTGGGTTAGCTGGAAGGTTGAGCACGCTTTTGGTCTAAGCGATCTGCCACTCAAGGCAGATAACGACGAGGCGTAAGTCTCGTGGCATTCGTAGCGCTCGGGCAAGGATCTTCGGGTAAAACTGCCGCCCCAACCAAGGCTTCCAAGGTTGCCTTCATTCTGTTGGCCCCCGGCATGATTTACCTTGGACTGTTCTTCCTAACTCCGCTGGTATCGCTGGTTATCACATCGCTCAAGACCGCCTCATTCACGGGCGAAATCGGCATGTATGACTACGCATTCCAGGTTTCGAACTACGCCTATGCGATTGAGACTTACCTACCTCAAATTGGTAGAAGCTTCTTCTACGCGATCGTCGCCACATTGGCGGCGCTACTAATCAGCTACCCAATCGCTTACTTCATCGGAGTAAAAGCGCGCAGCAAGCCAATGTTGCAGGCCTTCTTGTTAACCCTGGTGATCGCACCGTTCTTCATCAGCTTCCTACTTCGCACCTTTGCCTGGAAGCAGATTTTCTCGAATGAATCACCGGTTACTCAGTTCTTGCAATCCATCGGTTTGCTGGCCCCAGACCAGTACGTAATCGGCAGTAGCTTCGCCGTAATCGCGGGTCTGACCTACAACTTCATTCCATTCATGACTCTGCCGATTTACACCTCGCTCGAGCGCCTAGACACTCGCTTGGTTGAGGCAGGTTCTGACCTCTATGCCACCCCAGCGCAGACTTTCTGGAAGGTAACTTTCCCGCTTTCGCTACCTGGAGTTATCTCTGGCACCCTGCTTACCTTCATTCCAATTTCCGGAGACTATGTCTCAGCCTCGCGCGACTTCCTAGGTGGCTCTGACACTGCGATGATCGGAAACGTGGTGGAGGCAAACTTCTTCCGTATTCAGGACTACCCAACCGCCTCTGCGCTCTCAGTGATGCTGATGGCCGCGATTGTCGTTCTCGTTTCGGTTTACGTTCGCAAGAGTGGAACGGAGGAGCTGCTGTGAAATTTTCGCTAGGAAAGTGGCTTCTTCCAACTTACGTAGGTTTGGCCTTCATCTTCATGATGATTCCAATCGGGTACACCTTCGTCTTTTCATTCAACAAGGTTGAGAAGTCCAACATCGCTTGGAAAGAATTCACCTTCGACAACTGGCTGAACATGTGTGATCAGCCGGTGGTTTGTGAGGCTTTTGGTAATTCGGTTGCGATCGCAATCATCTCGACCCTGATTTCAACTGCGCTGGGAACGGCGATTGCAATTGCACTTGGTCGCTACAAGTTCAAGGGTCGTTCCATGACCAATCTGCTGCTGTTCCTGCCGATGGCAACGCCAGAGGTGGTTATGGGTGCAGGTCTTGCCGCTCAGTTCCTAAACGTTGGAATCTCAAAGGGCTTTTGGACCATCGTGGTTGCTCACGTAATGTTCACATTGAGCTTCGTCGTGGTGACCGTGAAGGCTCGCGTTGCAACCTTGGATCCAAGGCTGGAAGAGGCCGGCAGGGACCTCTATGCCAACGCCTCCTCGGTCTTCTGGAAAATCACCTTCCCACTACTGCTTCCTGGAATCATGGCGGCGGCGATGCTATCCTTCGCACTTAGTTTTGATGACTTCATCATTACCCAGTTCAACTCGGGTCCTGAAACCACTTTCCCGAAGTTTGTCTACACCGCAGCAGCTCGAGGCATTCCGCCAGAGGCAAACGTCATCGGATCGCTGGTATTCATCGTGGCAATCGCCATCGTGATGGTGGTGCAGGTACGAGCCTCTAGAAAAGCTAAGAAGCTCCGCTCCTAACGGTAAAGCGACTCAACAGCCTCACGGAAGTGCGCTTTGTGGTGAGCAACGTCTGCTTCGTTAGCCTCAGGTGACATCAAAACCATGTTGTGGAATGGTGTCATCAAAATGCCCCGGTTAATGGCGTGTAACTGAAGATACTGCTGCAGTTCAAAGTCATCCGCCTCGGCCGCCTGACGCCCATTTCTTGGCGCTTCGGGCCTAAAGCTGTATTCGCCTCGGCCGCCGATGCGGGACACCTGCCAAGGTAGGTCGTACTCGTCGATCACTGCCTGGACATTCGCGGTCCAAAGCTTGGCCAGCGATTCCATGTGTGCGAAGGCTTGAGGTGTTAGCACTTCACCAAGCGTGGCGCGAACTGCCGCCATCGAGAGCGCGTTTCCAGCTAGCGTGCCACCAACGCCACCAACATCGATTGACTCTAGGTTGGTTGAAGTGGCAATTCGCTTGGCAAGCTTTTCGGTTAGACCAAATGCACCGACCGGCACACCGCCACCAATGGTCTTGCCAAGCACAACGGCATCAGGATTTAGGTCGTACTGCCTAGTCATGCCGCCAGGGCCTGCCGAGATGGTGTGAGTCTCATCCAAGATCCAGATCACGTCATACTTCTGGCACAGCGCTTGCATGCCTTCTAGGTAGCCTGGCTCAGGGAGCACGATTCCGATGTTGGTAAGCGCAGGTTCCATAAGCATCGCTGCAACCTCACCGGTGGCAAATGCTCGCTCAGCGGCCTCAAGGTCATTGAACGGAATTGAAATTGTGGTTTCACTAAGTTCAATTGGCTTACCGATGTTGTCGTGACGGGCAACTGTGTTGCCGTTGTCATCCATGACAGCAAAGGTCTCATCCACGGTGCCGTGGTAGCAGTAGTCGTGGACAGCAATCTTCTTCCTGCCGGTCACGTGCCTTGAATAGCGCAGGATGTGACGGTTAGCGTCAGTTGCAGTCAGAGTGAACTGCCACTTTGGCAATCCAAAGCGCTCAGCCAAAAGGGTTGCCGATGCAATGGCATCTTGGGTTGGAAGCATGTAGGTCGAACCCTTGGCAATCTGCTGCTGCACCGCCTTCACCGTTGCATCTGGGGCATGTCCACACATCGCACCGGTGTCACCCAGGCAGAAGTCTGTGTAGTCAATACCATCGACATCTGTGAAGTGAGAACCCTTGGCGCGATCCACATAAATCGGGAAAGGCCCTGGCCACTTTGACATCCAGATCATCGGCACACCTGCCACCATTGGCCCTAGAGCCTGTTGGTGGTTTTTGGCCGACTGTGGGTGAGTGTCGATGAAACGAGTAGTTTCTAGTTTGAAGAGGTTGTCTAGGCGCGCTCTGTCGCCGTAGGCATGCACGATGAATCACCTTCGATTCTGATTTATTTACGCATCGTTGAGCCCGAAAGGCTCTAAAGCCACCTTAGAGGGTGACTTACAACTTTGCCAAACCGGCAGCTAGCACGTCCATAGCATCGTTTAGCAGCTCGTCGGTGATGGCCAGCGGTGGCAAGAAACGGATCACGTTGTTGTAGGTACCGGCGTTAAGAATCAGCACGCCGTTTGCGTGACAGTGCTTCACCAGTGCTTCCACAGCGGCCGAGTTTGGAGTCTTAGTGCCTGGCTCAACCAACTCGATGGCGATCATTGCGCCCTTGCCGCGGAGGTCTCCGATTACCGGGTACTGAGCCTTGAGCGCCTGGAGGCGACCAACCAGCACCTGCTCGATCTCCAGCGCGCGCTCTAGCCAGCCGCCCTCTTCGATCTGCTCAAGCACGGCAACACCGGCTGCGGTAGCGGTAGGGGAG
>CAZZHB010000062.1:0-8195 GCA_964653615.1 uncultured Aquiluna sp. | reverse complement strand
AGTTGCGGGGGCAGGATTTGAACCTACGACCTCCGGGTTATGAGCCCGGCGAGCTACCGAACTGCTCCACCCCGCGGCGAAGTTCCAACATTAGCAGGAAATCTGCTAGTCCGCCAATAGTGCCAGCGCATCCTCCACAGCCTTGGCCAGACGCTCGTCTGCTTCGCCAAAGGCCTTCCAGTCGCCAGCAGCCAAAGCAGCCTGCTTGTCCTTGATCGCCTTAGCCGCATCAGCTAGTGCTGCAGACAGCGCTGGGTTGGCGGCATCAACGGTGCCGGAGCTGGTAGAAGTGCTGCCCGGAGTGGTCGGCTCAGTAGTGCCGTCCACGCCAGAGTTGCCTCCGAAGAGGGCATCTAGGGCCTCGTCCAGAGTGTCCTCAAACGCGATTTGATCACCAAAGGCGACCAGAATCTTCTGGAGCAGTGGGTAACTAGTCTCACCGGTGGACTCAATGTAAACCGGCTGAACGTAGAGCAAACCGCCTCCAACTGGGAGGGTCAGCAGGTTTCCGTTCAGCACTCGGGTTGACCCCTGGCGCAGTAGGTTCAGTAGCGAAGAAACGTTGCTGTCCGCATTGAAGTTGTTCTGCACCTGTCCAGGTCCTGGCACGATGGTTTCTCGAGGCAGGTTCAGCAAGGTGAGCTTGCCGTAGTCACCGTTTACCTTGCCAGCCTGGTTGCCAGCGTCGGCATTCGCGATTAGGTATCCGGTAAGAACATTTCGTGCAGTCTCACCAGTTGACTGTGGAATAAAGGTTGAGTACAAGGAGAACTTGCTCTCAGTTTCTCCCGGTGCCTGCAGAGTCAGGTAGTAGGGAGGCTGCAGTTCGCCGATACCGGTTCCCTCAACTGGGTCGTTCGGAGTCATCCAAGCGTCCTGCTGCGAGTAGAAAGCACCGGCCTCAGTCACGTGATAGCGACCGAGAATCGAACGCTGGGCCTTGAACAGGTCGGCCGGGTACCGCACGTGTGCCATGAGTTCCGCACTCATGGCGGAACGTGGCTGCACGGTGTTTGGGTAAATTCCCATCCAAGCCTTGAGGATTGGATCCTTCTCGTCCCAAGCGTAAAGATCAACCGAACCGTCATATGCATCTACAGTCGCCTTGACTGAGTTGCGGATGTAGTTGATGGTCGAAGGTCCGGTTCCGAAGGTGTCAGATGCGGAATCCAGCTTGGCCAGGTTGAAGTTCTCGGCATTGGAGAACGGGTAGTTGGCACTGGTGGTATAGCCATCGATAATCCACTTGATGCGACCATCAACCACTGCCGGGTAAACCTCGGAGTCCAGCGTTAGGTATGGGGCAACCTCACTGACGCGGGTAGCTGGATCACGGTTGTAAAGAATTTGAGACTCTTCATTGATCGCGTCCGAGAGCAAGATCTGCTCACTCTGGAACTTCAGTGCATAGGCAAGCCTTGATACGAAGTCACCAATCTTTGGACCGCCATCACCAGTGAAGGTGGTGTAGGTCTCATTCTCTCCGTCAGCACCGGCTGGATAGTCAAACGCAAGCGGCTGAGCGCCCGCAGGGGCTCCAACGATTGCGTAAAGCGGAGAGTTGGCACCGAAGTAGACCCTTGGTTCAAACTCACCAAGCGCACCTACCGGAGGAATGCCTGACTGCAAGAACAGAGGCTTGCCATCGGTGTCGCGCTTATTTCCATAGGCGGCAACCAAACCGAAACCGTGGGTGTAAACAATGGTCGAGTTGTACCAAGACTGTGACTCACCAAGGCCTGCCTGGTTTAGTTCGCGAACTGCTACAACCGTGTCCTGAACTTGACCGTCGATTTCATAGCGGTCGATGTGTAGGCGGTTAGGGAAGCTGTAGTACTGGCGGTACTGCTCTAGCTGCCTAAAAGCATCAGAGACCAGTGCCGGGTCCAAGATACGTATCGATGCGGTTGTCTTGGCGTCGTTGCGCAGTGCACCAGGTTCAGCCACAACCTTGGCGTCGTAGTCAACCACCTCAACACCATCCAAACCATACGCGATGCGCGTCGCGTCAATGTTGTGCTGAAGATATGGGCTTTCCAGAGTTCTTTCGTTTGGTACTACCTGGAAAGTCTGCACGATCCATGGGTAAAGACCGCCGAGGACCAAGCTCGACAGCACCATCATCGCGGTACCGATCACAGATACTCGCCACTTGCCAATAATTGCAGTGATTAGGAAAAGCACAGCAACTGCCACAGAGATCAAAGCCAGAATCTGAAGTCCAGGGATGATTGCGTTTGCTGCGGTGTAGTTCACACCGGTAAAGAGTGCGCCGTTAGAGGTTACGGTTGCGTATTGGTCAAGCCAGAGGCTTGCGCCTTGAACCACCAGGTAGAGGGCTACCAAAGTGGTGAGCTGAATCCTTGCCGGCTTCGATACCCGCACGTCGCGGCCGGTGATGCGAATTCCACCGTAGATAAGGTGCACGGCACCATTGATCAGACCTGCCAGCAATAGCGCACCTGAAAGGTAACCGACAGCAAAGGTTAGGAATGGCAACTGGAACACGTAAAAACCGACATCCAAACCAAAGTGCGCGTCGGTTTGACCAAATTCAGAACCGTTGAACCAAAGCGCAATGGTTTGCCACTGGCGAGAGACGATCAGTCCGCCAAAGACGCCAAGACCAACCGGTAGTCCCCATCGAACCAGCTTTCCGACTCCTTCCAGCATCTGCTGATATGCCTGGAAAGGAGAGGCTTCCGGAAGCTTTAGGTAAACCGGACGAGTTCGCCACGCAAGGCCAAGTCCAAGGGCAACAAGAACGGTCATGACTAACCAGCCGATGAAGAATGTGATTACCTGAGCCACAATCTCGGTCACGAATACCGACTCAAATCCGAGCTGGCGGAACCACAGCAAGTCGGTGAAGACTCCAGCCGCTGAGAGCAATGCGAATCCGATGGCGGCAATAATGCCCACTGCGATAGAGAACGGGGAAGCTTTGCGTTGTGGCCTGAGGTTAGGTTGGGTCACTTTTTCTCCTGAGTAGTGCAGCTAATTGGTGGTACTGGTTTTCCTGAATTGAAGTCGCTGATTGCCTTTAGGGCGGAATCTAGGTCCTTCACAATTACAACCGAAAGTCCCTCAGGAATCTGCCCGATAACTTCCGAGCAATTTCCCTCAGGTGCTAAGAACAGTTTGGCTCCGGCATTTTTGGCCGCGATGAGCTTTAGCTCGATGCCTCCGATCGGACCCACTTTGCCATCTGCGGTAATGGTTCCGGTGCCGGCAATGTGATTATCTCCAGCCAGTGAACCTTCGGTGAGAGAGTCGTAGATACCAAGCGCGAATACCAGACCGCCAGACGGTCCACCGACGTCACCCAGCTGAAGCTTGATGTCGACCGGGAAGTCGTAAACATATCCGACCATGGCACCGATCACCCAGGAATCATCCTTCTTCTGAGGAACAAGTTCGAAGTCTTTTTCCGCTCCATCTCGAAGAACTTTGATCACGACGGGCTTTCCCTCAGCGAGCTGAATCTGCTCCCGCAATTCTTCATAGGTGGCAACTTTTACTGGCCCGACTGCCAAGAGGTAGTCGCCTGCCACAAGCTTTTTGGAGGCTGGGGTCTCCGCAATCACTGATGCTACATAGAGCTGTCGATCCAGCTCGTAACCAAGTTGAGTCAGTGCCGCGGCAATGGCGTCTTGCTGAGAAACCTCCATTTGCGCGGTGGACTCGGCACGAACCTGCTCGGTAGAAAGCTGTGGCGGGTAGACCTCATCAAGTGGCAGCACCACTTGATCTGGATCCATCCAGGCCGCCAGAACTTGAAGCCAGCCCGGTGTGGAATCTCGATTGCCTAGGAGTGAAACGGTGGTGATGTCTAGGCGCGTTTCGCTCTCGTAAGTTTTGACGTCGGTTGCGGAGATAACGGGCTTTTCATCAAGGTCGCCCATCACGTTGAAAACTTGACCTGGCCGTTCAATCACATAGCCGCTTGGCAGCGTCATCAGGCCACCGAGGCTCAAAACCAGCAGAGCTGTAATCGCCCAACTGCCTCGCCTGGGTCGCACATTTGAGTTCTTGAAGAAAGTCATTAGCTCAATGCTACGAAGCTTTAGCTTGGGATAACCCTGTGTCCTCACGCCGTGGGCGAACAGTCCAGCAATCGTCAGGAAATTCACAGCTTCTGAGGGGTTTTGGCGGTAGCGTTTTGCCCAGAGGTAAGGATTCGACTTGGACGAAAATCGCGACAGAGAAGAGCTGGAAAAGCTGCTCAAGCGCATGTTCGAATCTGGCGGACTAAGTGCTGATGAGCTATCAAAAGTTGCCGGTGCCGGCCTGAACCCCAAGCTGCTTGGTCAGCTCTTCAGTCAGGTTCAGGCGATGATGACCAACTCAGATGGACCCGTGAACTGGGACCTTGCAACCAAAACAGCAGTGGACATCGCTAAGGAATCTCAAGCCGAGCCATCGCAAGTGCTAATGACAGAAATTCACAACAGTTTTGACATTGGGCAGTTGTGGCTGAGCGAGAAAACCGAATTCACAAACTCGCAACCGGTGAAGCAGCTCTCAAGAACACTCTGGGTGCAGGACGCCCTTCCACTTTTCAAAGATCTTGCCGAACCGGTGGCTGCGAGCATGTCTAGGGCATTGAGTGAAAATCTGAATCAGGTCATGCCTGAGGAACTGGTTGGCATGATTGGCCCTGCCACCAAGTTCCTGGAGAACGCTGGTGCCGCTATGTTTGCTGGCCAGCTGGGCCAGGCCGTAGGAAAACTATCTGAAAATGTTTTGGGATCGACCGAGATTGGGATACCGCTAAGTAACCGCCCGGGATTGGTGGTGCAAAACATCGAACTCTTCCTCAAAGATCTGGAGACCCCCAAGAGCGAGGTCTTGATTTACCTGGCGATTCGAGAACTTGCAGTCTCATCGCTTTACGCATCCAACAGGTGGCTTGGCGATCAAATCGCAACCCAGGTCTCAAGTTTTGCGGCAGGGCTAAAAATCGATCCGGAGTCGATCCAGAATCTCGCGTCTCAAATTGACCCAAACGATCCAACGACTTTCAATCTGGTCATCGAATCAGGGGGTCTGATCACTCCGAGAACACAGGAGCAGGAGGCAGTTCTAGCGCGCATCGAGACCACGCTGGCCTTGATTGAGGGCTGGGCAGATGCCGTCTCCTTGGCTGCCGCAAGCAGGCTGCCCACGGTGAACCAGGTATTTGAATTGATTCGTCGCCGACAGGCCGTCGGGGCAGCACAAAAGACCTTTGCCACCTTGCTTGGATTAGAACTCAGACCAAGACTGCAACGTGAAGCTATGGCAATGTGGCAGCAAGTCACGGCTGAGCTTGGTCAAGGTGTTGCGGATTCAATCTGGAAACACCCGGACCTATTACCAAGCGCAGAGGACATTCAAGACCCGAGTTCGCTAATTCGGCGCCTCTCGGGGGGAAATGACGATTTCGACAACGAGCTCAACAAGCTTTTAGGCAATTAGCCTGTGGAAAACCGCAAACAGGAAATCATCGTTTGCGCTTTTCTTTCTGAATGGTTAGACAAATCAATCCCAGCTTGGCTCGGATCTGGCATGCCGAGAACGTGCGTCAATACGGATATTCAAAACCCCAGCTGATATCAATCGATTCCGAGGCGCAACATCGTGCGGTCGATATCTTGGAGCAGGGTGTCACCAATGTGCAGTTTGAGAATCTTGCTACTCTGGCCAAAATTCAACAGCCTGAACTGAGCCTCTTACTAGCGAGACTCTCTCCCCTGATTCGCCAAACCAGCAGTTTCCTACCAGAGCTAGACCAACGCGATGTAGAAGTTAGATTTGCGGAAATCATGCGACTTTTTCTCGCTGACTTTAGCGATCCTGCTGAGGTAATGAAGAAAAGAGGTCAGGCGAAAGTCTTTGTTTCCAATCTAAGCCGCACCGGACTCCTCGCTGCCAAGGCGCTATACACCGCCGGTGTTGGCACGATCATCACTTTCGATGGCACCAGGGTGAAGTCAGGTGATACAAGCGAGTTGGGCTACTCCCCAATGCAAACTGGCCTTACCCGACACGAAGCCGCCAAGCAGCTATTAGGTAAGCAGCGAAATGAGTTGCAGCTTCACACCAGACTTACTGGCGGCTTGGACCGCATTTCGGCTGCGTTACTCATTGCGAACGATGTTGTGAATCCTGGCGACTACCAGATTTGGATGACTAGGGATGTGGCACAGGTAGCAATCTGCTTTACCGAGTCCGGGGCGAGCATTTCGCACCTAATCGAGCCGGGGATCACGCCCTGCCTTGCCTGCTTGGAAATTCAAAAGATGCAGGACGACCCAAACTGGCTTGGCACCGTCACTCAACTTGCTCAACTGGAAAGAGACTTGGCAGATTCAGTCAGCATGCTAGCGGCCGTGAGTATCGCGGTTCGACGGATTTTGCACGGTATCGATCAACCACAAGTTGATGCAGGCAATCCGCTGGAGTTCGATTCTGGCAATGGGCTGATTCGAGAAATGGAACAGCCTTTAGCCAATTGCGGTTGCCGCTAGGCGATGAAGGACAAAAACTCTGAGGCTGGTTTATCGGAATGGCTGGAGAGCAATAGTCGATCCTTGGCTCGAGTAACCCCAACGTAAAACAGCCGGCGTTCTTCGGCCAATTCTGCATCGGTTCTTGCGTATGAAATCGGGAAGAAGCCTTGGTTGAGCCCGCACAGATAGACCACCTGCCACTCCAAGCCCTTGGTGGCATGAATAGTGGCAAGCGATACTGCGGACATCGTTGGTTCATGCCCAGAGCGCTCACGTTCTTGCAATTCTCGAAGGTATTCGTCCAAGGTGACCTCGTTTGAAAACTCCTCGAGGACTTCAATGAACCAATTGAGGCCTAACCACTTCTCGCTGCCATCCGATCGAGAGCTCCACCCCAGGGCCGAGATGATTTTGCTTACCTCAACAAAAAGCGGCTCTGCTGAGGCCGAAGCTTGTAGTGCGCGCAAGGCGGTCATGGCCTGCATAATCTCTGGTCTTCTGAAGAATCTGCCAGTGCCTCTAACTTGACACTTGATGCCCAGCTTGGTTAGTTCTTGCTCTATGGATTCGAGCTGGGAGTTGATTCTTGCCAAAACTGCAATTTCTCCGAGTTCGGTGCCGGACTGGACTGCCTCGGCCACGCTCTCCGCAATCCATTTAGCTTCGGCTTTGGTGCTGGAAAACTTTTGAACCGACGGTCTTGAACTAAAGAGTCGAACCGCTTCCAATTCTCCATGCTCGGCAACACGATTTGCCAACGCTACGATCTCTGGACTGCTGCGATAGTTGCGATTGAGTTCGACAACCTGAGCATTCGGGAATCGACTTAGGAACCCGGTTAGGAAACTGGGGTCAGCCCCGGCAAATGTGTAAATGGTCTGTCTGGGATCGCCAACCACACACAGTTCCTCACGATCTCCCAACCAGGTCTCCAAAAGAGACTGCTGAAGCGGTGAGATGTCTTGATATTCGTCGACAGTAAAGTGGCGGTATTGCTGCTGCAAATGTGCCAACATCCGCGGCTCATTCCTTAATAGCCCTGCGGTGAGCAACAAAACATCTTCCCAGTCGGCAAGCCTGCGCTGCTGCTTAAGTGATTCGAAGCGAGCGGCAACATCCAAGAACTTCTCTTTGGACATTGCGGCGATTGCTGGCCGGTCTATAGCCCCGTATTCGTTGAAGTCGACCAACCCATACTTCAGCCACTCAATCTCCGCTGCAACGGCTCTGACTTCTTCATCGGCTAGGCGAAGCTTGAGTTCATCAAGCGCATCGCGAACGACCGGAAGCTTGTTTGTGATCAACTTTGGAGCAAGGGTTTCGGTTAGTT
The DNA here is from genome assembly GCA_964653615.1 of uncultured Aquiluna sp. GTDB lineage: Bacteria > Actinomycetota > Actinomycetes > Actinomycetales > Microbacteriaceae > Aquiluna. The sequence continues at coordinate 371 of CAZZHB010000062.1, read as the reverse complement.
GAGGCCAAAAGAATTGCAATTGACTAAGGGCCGCGGAGTGAAAGGTTCGGACCTGAACACCGGGTGCTCCAAGTTCTCGCATGCGAGAACGAAGTTCACTGGCCGCGCGGTTGGTATAGGTCAAAGCCAGCACCCTGTTTGCCGCATAGACACCGGTGTCTATGCCGTGCACAATTCGATGTGAGATGGTTCTAGTTTTTCCGCTGCCTGCGCCGGCAATAATGCAAACTGGACCCAAGAGAGCTTCGGCCGCGACTCGCTGGTCATCATCTAGCTCAGCGAGAAAATCTGCTGGAGATTGATCCGAGTTCAATTGGGAATCCTCTTGGTTCGCGTGGCATTGACCGCTTGCTGGGCATTGACCGTCTAAC
>CAZZHB010000061.1:0-8347 GCA_964653615.1 uncultured Aquiluna sp. | reverse complement strand
AGCGGACTCATAATCCGTCGGTCGCGGGTTCAAGTCCCGCACGCCCCACCAGGTATGTCAACTTTCCACATCAATTGCAAAGGAACTAAGCGTGCTGGAGTTCTCCCTATCGGTCATTGAAACCATTGGGCTTCTCGGCGCCGCACTCTTGATTGCCATTGAAGTTATCGTGCTACCGATTCCGTCTGAGCTCGTCCTTTTGCTTACTGGCGTCAATGTTGAACAGGGAAGCTTCACATTTCTCGGCGCCGTACTTGCAACCACCGCTGGATCCTTGCTTGGTGCAGCTTTGCTTTACAGCATTGGCTGGTGGGTTAGTGAAGAGCGAATTAGGGAAATCGTCCATCGATACGGAAAGTTCGTCGGCTTTCGCACCAAGGACTTCGATAAAGCCGCGCACTGGTTTGAAAAGCACGGTGTCGCAATTGTCTTTTTTGGTCGCCTAATACCGGTTGTGAGAAGCCTGGTGAGTATTCCAGCAGGTTTGACTCGAATGAATCCAATCAAGTTCTTCACTTTCACTGCTTTGGGCAGCCTTATTTGGAACAGTGCTTGGATTACTGCCGGGTTGGTGCTCGGGGATAACTGGGAGATAGCCGAGCGGTTCTCGTCGATAGTCGACTACGTCGTGTACGCGGTTCTAGCTTTTATCCTGGTTCAGCTATTGATCAGGTTTATCAAATATTCAAAGGGCAAAAAGCGCAGTTAGGGCCTTTGAGACAGGTAGCAGCTAGCGCAGAGCGACTCGTATGTAACCTTGTCTCCATCGATGGCAACCTGCTCACCATCAAAAACGAATTTTCCGTTGAACAGACGACCATTGAACATCGCCTTACGGCCGCAACGACAGATTGTCTTGAGCTCTTCTAGAGAGTGAGCAATTTCAAGTAATCGCATTGACCCCGGAAATGCGTTGGTCTTGAAATCAGTCCTGATTCCATAAGCAAGCACTGGCACCCCGTCCAGCACTGCAATCTCGAGACACTGATCAACTTGCTCGCGAGTCAAGAACTGGGCCTCGTCGATTAGTAGACAAGCAATGGGGGAGCCGGTCTTTTTCTCGAATGCTGCGCTGTGCTCTGCGAATAATTGGCGAAGGTCATGACCTGGTTCCACTAGGAAATCAACCTGACGAGTCACGCCTAAGCGGGAAACTATGTCCCTATCGCCCTTGGAGTCGATAGCGGGCTTGGCGAGCAAGACATGCTGGGATCGCTCTTCGTAGTTGAAGGCAGCTTGCAGCAAAGAGGTGCTCTTGCCAGAGTTCATGGCTCCGTAGCGGAAATATAGTTTGCTCATCGCTAGAAATCCTAGGAGAGTTATCGCGGTTTGTTTGACAACTCTCAGGCTTTGGGTTTATTGTTCCTAGACCGGTTCAGAACGTAGGGGAAGACGGATCTGGATCGGAGGAATAGCTGCCAAACGTCGATTTGTGGGTGTTTAGTGCACCCGTTGAAGCGATGGGCCCAATCAATGAATTGCTGGCCCAGTTTGGCGCACCCGTCTCATTTTCGGGGCAACCCTTAGAGATCAACACCGTCCAACTTCGTTGCGCCTTTGAGGCGGCTTTGGAACAGGTTCCCACGCTTGTCTCACAGCTGGCCAAAACCAAGGCAGTATTCGAACTCAATACCCATTCGGAGCATCCGGAGCGATTTATGCATCATCCATCACTGGGTATTTGCAGGAACGAATTCGACGAGGCCGGCGAAGTGGTCTTGAGAGCTGGACAGCTCGAACACCTGCTAATGGAGACCAGAGGGAATTTATCCGACTTCTCGCGGGGATTTAGGCGGCTTACCGGGGTGCCGTGGCTGGACTTAGTTGAACCGTATCGAAAAGTCTCTGAGTACGCCGTAGCGCTTCCGCGGGCAGTTTAGACGTTGCGGAAAGCTAGAACTGCGTTGTGACCACCAAAGCCAAAGCTGTTGCTGATAGCTACCGCATCTGGTCGCGAGAGCTTGGTTGGGGTTCTTGGAACGTTTAGGTCAATTGCTGGATCTTGGTTGTCCAGGTTGATTGTCGGTGGAACAGTTTGTTCCTTCAGCGCCAAAATTGTGAAAACAGCCTCGATCGCACCGGCTCCACCAAGCAGGTGGCCGGTTGCGGATTTGGTAGCAGCAACCAAAAGGTTCTGAGTGTGATTGCCAAACACTCGCTTGATAGCGGTGTACTCGGCGATGTCGCCCACAGGGGTAGAGGTTGCGTGAGCATTGACGTGCTCGACATCCTTGACGTCGGCCCCAGCTTGAGCCAGAGCCGCAAGCACTGCACGGGCTGCACCAGAACCCTCTGGATCCGGTGCTGTGATGTGATAGGAATCGGAAGTTACCGCCCCACCAACAATCTCGCAGTAGATCTTGGCTCCGCGAGCTTGTGCTGACTCCAGGGTTTCTAGCACCAGCGCACCAGCTCCCTCGCCCATCACGAATCCATCGCGGTCGACGTCGTAGGGGCGCGAAGCCTTGGTGGGGTCATCGTTTCGCTTTGAAAGAGCATGCATGGCCGCAAAGGCAGCGATCGGCATGGGGTGAATTGCGGCCTCTGCACCACCTGCGACAACCACGTCCGCTTCGTTGTTTTGAATTCTGTGGAATGCGTTTGCAATGGATTCGTTTCCAGAGGCACATGCCGAGACAGCGGTTCTAACTCCAGCTCGAGCCCCAAGGTCCATTCCAATTGCCGCGGCTGGTCCATTTGGCATCAGCATCGGGACGGTCATTGGCAAAACTCTTCTTGGGCCACGCTCCCGAAGGGTGTCGTAGGCATCCAGAAGTGTCCAAACGCCACCGATACCGGTAGCAAAATCTACTGCTAGACGCTCAGGCTCAACCTCTGGGGAGCCTGCGTCCTCCCAAGCCTGGCGAGCCGCAATCAGTGCGAACTGGCTAGACGGATCGAGGCGCTTAGCCTCTTGCGGGGTGAGGATTTCGCTGGCAGCTACCTTGGCTTGCCCTGCGAAAGTGACGGGTAATTCGAATCTCGCGACCCACTCTTGCTCAAGTGTTGAGATGCCGGAATGTCCAGCCAGCAAATTGGTCCAGCTGGACGCGACGTCGCCACCCAGAGGGGTGGTTGCACCAATTCCGGTGACGACGACGCGACGCATGGTACTACTAAGCCTGTGCTGCGGTGATGAAGTTAACCGCGTCAGCTACGGTGATGAGGTTCTTTACTTCCTCGTCAGGAATCTTTACGCCGAACTTGTCTTCAGCGTTTACCACGATGGTCATCATCGAGATCGAGTCGATGTCTAGGTCATCGGTGAAAGACTTGTCCATCTGGACTGCGTCGGTTGCAATGCCGGTCTCATCGTTTACTAGTTCTGCAAGTCCAGCTAGGACCTCTGCTTGCGAAAGAGCCATTTTTCTCCTTGGTGTGATTGAGTCGCTTTATTTTATGGCAGTTGCACCACTTGCGCCGCGAAGGCGAGCCCCGCGCCGAAGCCAATTTGTAGCGCATAGCCACCACTTTTAACTTTGCCTTCGGCTAATAGCCGGTGCATTGCCAAAGGAACAGACGCAGCAGAGGTGTTTCCTGTTTCAACAATGTCTCGGGCTACCACCACCGATTCGGGAAGTTCGAGCTGCTTAGCAAACTCGTCGATGATGCGGATGTTTGCCTGGTGGGTAACGAGTGCACTTAGGTCGCTGGCCTCCAGGCCTGATTCCGCAAGCGCCTGCTTTGCGACCTTTGCCATCTCCCAGACTGCCCACCTAAAGACTGACTGACCTTCTTGCACCAGTGTTGGCCATTCGGTTTTGCCATCGCGGAAATCCAGAATTGAACTAGTCATCCCGACCTTGTCCCAGTTTGCTCCGTCAGATCCCCAAACGGATTTCGATATTCCTGGGTGGTCGCTTGGCCCAACGATTGCTGCGCCAGCACCGTCACCAAGAAGGAAACTTATGGATCGGTCCTTGGGGTCAATGAAATCGGAGAGCTTCTCTCCTCCGACAACCAAAACGTATTTGCTGGTGCCAGCCCTTACCAAGGCATCGGCCTGGGCAATCCCATAGCAATATCCTGCGCAGGCGGCTGAGATGTCATATGCTGCCGCTCCGTGTGCTCCCACCAATTCGGCTAGGAGTGAGGCTCCGGAAGGAGTTTGGTAGGGGAAAGTGATGGTCGCAAGAATCACCGCACCAATTTCCTCAGGCTTGATTCCAGATTTTTGAATCGCTTCTGTGGACGCTTCGACCGCCATGTCAATCAGAGATTGTTCTTGGTCGGCCCGCTTTCGGGTGACAATTCCGGTGCGCTGCCTAATCCATTCGTCAGATGAATCGATTGGGCCGGCAATGTCATCGTTTGTTACAACGCGGTGTCCCCTCGAAGCGCCCAGGGCGTAGATCTTTGTGAACTCTACGGTTTTGGTTTGGTTTAGCGTCTTCATTTCGCTCCGATTTTCTCAAGATCAGCCGCCGACTTAAGTGCGATTGCGGTTGAGTTGGGCATGCCGCGTTTGGCAAGGCCTGCAAGTGCCCCAGCTGGGGGAAGTTCAATCACGGTTGGTGAATGCGAATCCATGTTTGCCATGCACAAGTCCCATCGAACCGGGTTCGATACCTGCGACACCAAGGACTCCAGATACTGAGCGCCTGATGTGATCAAAGCCCCATCCACGTTGGACCAGAGCTTGATCTGAGGGTCTACCGCGCTCACGCCCTGGGCTGCACTCGAGAGAGTTTCAACAGCTGACTGCATGTATTTGGTGTGGAATGCACCAGCGACTTTAAGCTCAATCACCCTCGCTTTTTCTGGGGGAGAGGATACGAGTTTTGTGATCGACTCCTTGGCGCCTGCGGCAACAATCTGGCCAGCACCGTTGTAGTTTGCTGCGGATAGCTCGAGCTCAGCGAGCGCCTGGAGCACAACACTCTCTTCGCCACCGAGCACAGCCGCCATGGAGGTCGGCTCAAGCCTGGCCGCGCTGGCCATCGCATTAGCCCTGATGGCGACGAGTTTCATGGCGTCTTCGTCAGAAATGACTCCAGCAATTGCGGCGGCTGCAAACTCGCCAACCGAATGCCCAACCACGCCGTCAATGGCTCCTAGGTCAATAGCTGTGCGAGCCGCAGCAATGGCGGCTGCCACAATCAAGGGCTGAGCATTCTCAGTCGCTTTGATTTCTTCCTCGGTTGCCACAGTCCCCAAGCGAACTAAGTCTTTGCCGGCGGCGAGTCCAAGCTCGTAAATCTTGGCTTCGAAGCCTTCGACATTCGCGAACCAGTCGTTCAAGAATCCCTCGGATTGGGATCCTTGCCCTGGGCACATCAAAATACGCATCTCTACAAACTACCTTTTCAAACCATATTCCGTGTCATTGATGGCACCAAGAAGCAATGCAACTTGCAAAACAAAAGCGGTTCTGGCTTCGGTTGGATCTGCGTTTAGCTCTTCGAAGATTCTCTTGAGACGGTATCGAACGGTGTTTGCGTGAACAAACAATGACTTCGCGGTTAGTTCCAGCGACCGGCCGCACTCTAGGTAAGCACGTAACGTGCTCAATAGCTCCGGTGAAGTCTTCGCTAGGGGTAAATAGTAAGTCTCGATGAGAGTTTGTCTGGCCAAGGCATCGCCTGCCAAGGCTCTCTCCGGCAGCAGTTCATCGGCTGCAAGTGGCCTGCTGTCAGCCCCGACGCTTACCGCGACCGAGTGCGCGGCCAGAGCGCTCTTCGCACTTCTAGGCGCATCGGAAACAGTTGCGACGGTCTTGCCTAAAATCAGTGGGCCAGCGCCAAAAAATCCCTCTAATTGGGAGGCAATGCTCTGGATGGCCAAGTCTGGTTTATCGGAGCTGGCCATCAGTCCAATAACGGCAACCTGCCTTCTACCTTGGATGCCAAGCAACAGGTCGCTGCCAGCCTTCCGAGCGACTTTACGCATGTTATCTGGGTCGGGACTTGGATTTGCAATACCCAACAGGACTGCTACCTGACCATCGCTACGCCAACCAAGCGCGGCAACACGGGAGCTGATCTCTTGCGAGGTCTCACCTGAGATGATGCTGTCCACAACCAGCGCCTCTAGTCTGGCGTCCCAAAGGCCGCGGGCCTCGGCGGCTTTGGCGTACACATCGGCTGCGCTGAATGCAATGTCGCGGGAATACCTAAGGACCGAATCAGTCAAATCTGGGTGCTCTGAGACGACACGAGCTTCGACCATCTCTACGACTACGCGAATCAGCTGCAATGTCTCCTGCAGCGAAATGGAGCGCAGTAGTTCCCTTGGTGCATTACCGAACACGTCTGCTGCAACCCAGGGTTGGCTCGATGGGTCTTGATACCACTGAATGAAGCTGGTGATTCCATTCTGTGCTACCGATCCAATGGCTGCTCTTCGAGCAGGCGGCATGGACCTATACCAGGGCAGGGTCTCATCAAGGCGACTCAGGGTCGCCGTTGCCAGCTCGCCAGCTATAGATTGCAGCCAGGCGAGATGCTTAGGCGTCTCCACCGGCCGATCCACTGGTGCCAGCGTTCACATCGTGCAGGCGGTACTTGTCGATTGCCTGCTGAGGCACACCACGGTCAATCTTGTCCTTCTCCACAAGCTGCTCCAAAACTCGAACCGCGATCGACGGCCCATCAATCTTGAAGTGTCGACGGGCGGCGGGCCTGGTGTCAGAGAATCCAAAACCATCGGCGCCTAGCGTTGCGTAAGAGCCGGGGACCCAAGGGCGAATCATGTCTGGCACGGCGTGCATGAAGTCTGAAACACCGAGCTTTGGACCCTTCGCCTCGGCAAGTCGCTGAGTGACGTAGGAGACGGGAGCTTCTTCGTTGGGGTAAAGGAACTTACGCTCATCGCAAGCTAGGCCATCGCGACGCAATTCACCCCAGCTTGTAACTGACCAGACATCCGCGGATACGCCCCACTCGAGAAGCAGCTGTTGAGCCTCGAGGGCCCAAGGAACCGAAACGCCGGAGGCAAGAATCTGTGCCTTGTGACCCTCGGCGGAATTCTTGGAAATCAAGTGCATTCCCCTGAGGATGCCATCGACGTCAACGCCCTCTGGTTCAGCTGGCTGAAGCATTGGCTCGTTGTAAACAGTCAGATAGTAGATGACGTTTGGATCTGGGTGATTTCCACCGTACATCCGCTCGAGTCCAGCCTTGGTGATGTGTGCGATTTCATAACCGTATGCAGGGTCATAGGCGACGACTGCAGCATTCGTGCTCGCAATAACCAATGAGTGGCCGTCAGCGTGCTGCAAGCCTTCACCCGTTAGCGTGGTTCGTCCTGCGGTTGCGCCAATCATGAATCCACGAGCCATTTGGTCACCGGCCAGCCATACCTGGTCAGCGGTTCGCTGGAATCCAAACATCGAATAGAAGACGTAAATCGGGATGATTGGTTGACCGTGCGTTGCGTAGCTGGTGCCAGAAGCAGTAAAAGCTGCCATCGATCCGGCCTCATTGATTCCGGTGTGAAGGATCTGACCGTTCGATGCTTCCTTGTAGCTCAGAAGCAGATCGCGGTCAACAGACATATACTTCTGACCGTTCGGGTTATAGATCTTTGCGGTCGGGAAGAAGGCGTCCATTCCGAAGGTCCTCGCCTCATCAGGAATGATCATTTGGATACGCTCGCCAGTGCCATCGGCCTTCAACAGATCCTTCAGCATTCGAACGAAGGCCATGGTGGTTGCAACCTCTTGGTTGCCGGAGCCCGCCCTCGGAACGGCATATGCCTTTTCCTCTGGAAGATTGAAGTCCACATACTTGCTCCTGCGCTCAGGCAGGTAGCCACCGAGTTCCCGGCGACGCTCATGCATGTACTGAATCTCAGGGCTGTCAGCGCCAGGGTGGAAGTAAGGCGGCTGGTATGGGTCGGCCTCTAGCTGCGAGTCCGAAATCGGTACCTTCATAGCATCGCGGAAGTCCTTGAGGTTCTCCAGCGTCATCTTCTTCATCTGGTGAGTTGCATTGCGACCCTCGAAGCTCTTACCCAACCCATAGCCCTTGATGGTCTTTGCGATAATCACGGTTGGCTGGCCCTTGTGGTTCACAGCGGCCTGGTATGCAGCAAAGATCTTGTTGTAGTCGTGACCTCCGCGCTTTAGGTCCCAGATTTGGTCATCTGAAAGGTGCTCAACCAGTTTCAAGGCCTTCGGGTCCCGTGCGAAGAAGTTCTCGCGAACAAACTTTCCGGACTCGGTCTTGTAGGTCTGGTAGTCACCGTCAGGGGTGCGATTCATTAGGTTTACTAGCGCACCTTCGCTGTCGTTAGCCAAAAGGCTGTCCCACTCGCGACCCCAAATAACTTTGATTACATTCCATCCAGCACCGCGGAAGAATGACTCGAGCTCCTGAATGATTTTGCCGTTTCCGCGAACTGGACC
>CAZZHB010000060.1:3186-8360 GCA_964653615.1 uncultured Aquiluna sp. | reverse complement strand
GGGTGCAGCAGCGACCACTTCCGGTCCTGGCAGGCCGCTGGACACCGCAACCTTTATGTAAGGTCTAAAAGCCACTTATAAAGCGCCAGTGTGCTTGCGCAATCGTCTCGGTTGTATGCAATCACCTGGCGCTTTAGCTTTTCTGCTTCGGCTTCATCAACAGCCAAGGTGCTGAGGTACTTGTCGTAGAAGTCCATCGAGCCCATGGCTTCTTTGACCTCGGAGGTGCGATCAAGTTCGTAGAAGTTCTCGAGATTCTTGATGCTGTAGCGCTCCTCGGAAATCACCAGAGTCTTTTCAACCACCCGGTACAGGTCTACGAAGACACCGTTCTCAATCAGCTGCATGACTTCGTATTCGTACTTTCCAGTGCGTGCTGCCAGCTTCTTTAGGGCCGTCTTTTCATAGTGTGCGTAGTGGTAGATGCGGCTTTCCGGGTAGCGCTTTCGATTTTGCAGAACTGTCTCCATGAACGCTTCGAAGGCGCGCTCTTCGCCTCGGCGATCATCTGCCCAGTGGAAGTAAAACTCTCCATTGGCATCAACCCAGCCCCAGAGATATTCCAAGCCGCCGGGTTCTCCAAAGAACGTGAATCCTTCTAGGTCAAAAAACAGATCGCCGGGATTCTCTTTAGGTAACTCAGCCAAAAGCTCCGGATTTGAAACCACCTGATTGCGAACGCCGGTGTCAAAGAATTCCTGCTGCAGTCTGGCCTGCAGAGCGAGCCGTCGAATGACTTCGCTGGAGTGCTTCTCAGAAGCGCTGTCTAGCGCCGCGAGCTGGCGAACCGTGGTGATCCCGAGTTGACGCAGTGCCTCGATTTGTGGCTTAGTAATCCCCGCTACCAGTTGTAGGTGATTGGTCTGATGCTTCATGTGACGGCACAGGGCAGGATATTCACACATCTCGCAGTAAGTGGATGCTTCACAAATCAGCTCCCCAACATCAGCCAAGGTCTGAGGATTAGCCGCAACAATTTCTTGAACAGCTTGCTGGTAACTTGCACGCTTCACCAGCATCTGAGCGATCAAGGCATCGGCCGCAAAGGCAGCAAGTTCGCGATTACCCAGGATAAGTCCGTGCTCCGCCTGAGCTTCAAGACCGAGCTCCCTGAGCACGTCAACATAAAGCCCAACTTGAATTTGATAGTCGGACTTGGGGGTTGAAGAGAGCTTGGCATCCCAAGCGCTGTAGCCACCAGGCCAAGAACCCACTTGTTTTGCGGTCAGACCCGTTTCTGTCATTTCGAAGCGGTAGTCGCCACGAAGCAAGAAGTCTGGGCGACCGGAAAACTGCAGTGCGCCCGAGCCGCCTTTGAGAACACCCTGGTAAATCACCGGCACGCCTTGGTTCATCAAATCCAAGGTGGCTTCTAGGGTTTGCGGGCTGGGTGCCTGTACCAGGTCGCCAAGATTGCGAACCAGCTCGTCTTCTAGAGCTGCCTCAAACTTCATGCCGTAGCGAATGGCAAGGCTATCTGGCTTGACGTAAAACTCTTCGATGAGCTCTTGCAACCCCGCAACCCCGAGCTCTCGGGCAACCGAGACGCGGGTGCAGTGCGAGCACTGCGACCGCATCAGATCTCGAGAGTCAAAACTTAAGCCGGTAGGGGTTTTTCGCATGGCTAAAGTTTGCCCGAGGGGTGCGACATTTTCGGGTTGATATATGCGGTTATCCCTGCTCAGATTATGCTTGCTTAGATTCAAAATTGGAGCAAGATGCCAAAGCCAGATCCAAAGGCCTACCGCCACGTTCTCGTGGTGGAAAACGAACCGTTGATGCGGGATCTGTTGGCGCGCGCCGTTGAGTCTGCCGGGTTTGTCGTCACCACGGCTGCGAACGCCGCCGATGCCAAGCGCGCCATGAAGTCAATCGACCCAGATGCAATTGTTGTGGACATTGAATTGGGTCCTGGCCCGAACGGTTTCGAGCTGGTCGAGTCACTGAACCCAACTACTCCAGCTGTCGGAATTGTTTACCTAACCAACCTCCCAGATCCTCGCTTCGGCAAGAAGGATTCGTCTGCGGTCAAATCCAACCAGGCTTACTTGCGCAAGGGTGCAATCCAAAATGGCCAAGAGCTCGTGGACGCAATCGAGGCAGTCCTAAAGGACTCGATCACCAAGGAATACCGCCACGATCTTGCTAGCAACCGCCCCTTCTCTGCGCTGTCTCGTCGCCAGATCGAGACCTTGCAGCTCTTGAGCGAGGGTAAGACCAATGCCCAGATCGCAGAGCTTCGCGGTACTACCGTTCGAGCCGTAGAAGGCATGCTCACCAGAATTTTCGAACTGATGTCGATTGATCCTAAGGATGGAAATCCCAGGGTTGAGGCCGCTAGCAAGTACCACCAGCTAAAAGAACAGGTTTAGTACTTGGCTGAACGCAAAATCTCCCCATTGAGCGCACTGGGGGGAAAGCATGCTTTGAATTGGCGCACACACCTGTTCTTCGCGCTGCCCTCAGTGGTCACTGGTCTAATCAATGACTACGGTCGATTAGGTGGCGACCCGGTTAGCTGGTTCATCGTTGTGTTTGCAGGATTCGCAGTAACTGTTGCCGCTATCGAGATTTTGCAGCAGATTCATATTCGACTTATTGGCAAGCCCAAGGGCTTTTCTAACCTGCTTATCTTGCTGCTTTCCGGTTTGCTTCGCGCGCTAACGGTCTTTTATGTTGGCTGGCTCCTTGGGGTAATGCCTCAGAGCGAGTTCTGGTTCCGCCTTACCGCAGCTCCGCTCTACGTGACTGCGGTTTACCTGGTGTCCAACACCCTCGTGGTTGCCTACCTTCAGCAACGAGAAATAGATCAGGAACTAAGGCGTGAGCAGTACTCCTTGACGCAGTCTCGACTTGAGTTTGCCCAGGAGATCGATCGCCTGAGATTGGCCCAGCGCGCTCGAATCATCGAGTTGGTAACTCCATCGCTATGGGAAATCTCCAAGCACCTAAGTGATGCCAAGCTATCCAAAGATGCATCGGCAATTGTGCGAGCCTTGCGAGGGCTTAATGAAGATGTGGTGCGACCACTAAGCCATGAACTTGCTAAACGCTTTGACCCACCAACACTTACTGCAGCGGCGCCATTTCTAACCAAATTGGGCAGGTTAACCCTGCCCAAACGCAGCACCCTGGGGCAGTCACTGCCGGTGGGTTGGACGGCACTTACGGCTTTCGTGCTTGGCTTCTCGATGCTTTCTGCTTCCAGCAACCCACTTCAGGGCTTGATTACCGCGATGGTCCTAACCAGCTGGTTTGGTTTGATTACCTACGGCGTGAAGTCACTCACGGCAAACATCGAACACCCGACTTGGATCGGCTTTTTATTGTCGGTTCCAGTAGGGGCCTTTGTGGGACTGACTGCTTTGCCATTTACCTTCTGGGCAACCCTCACGCTGCCATCAACGTTTCTGGTGCAATCCACCGTTTTCTTCTCGATTGCCTATCCGAGCATCTACTTGATTGCGGTGGCCCAAAACCAATCCGAAATCTCACAGGCCCAGCTTCGTGGCATTGTGGAGGAACTAAGACTCTTGAACTCCCAGCTGAGGCAGCAGGTTTGGCTCGATCAAAAGATGCTGGCAACAGAGCTTCACGGCAGCGTCCAGGCCACTCTGCACGCTACCGCCCTCCAGCTTTCCAAGATTGAACAACCAACGATCGCTGACCTTGAAAAGGTTCGGGACTCGGTCGACAAAGCGCTATCTAGACTGGGCCAGACCGCATACCTGGAAGGCGAGAGCTTCAATCAGGTTATTCAAGACATTGCTGAGGTCTGGGAAGATACCTGCAAAATCGAGTTTCACCTGCAGCCCGAAGCTCAGGCGGCGCTGGAATCCCAAGAGAGCCTGGCTCGAAGCACGGTTGAGGTTTTACGTGAAGCCATCACCAACGCCATCAAGCACGGCAGTGCCAAGCACATAAAAGTTTCCATCACTCTCAATGGTCAATTACTGGAGCTGATTGTTGATAACGATGGCTCAACCCTGGTTTCCGGACCCGAAGGTCTTGGCACCAGTGTTATTGCAGAACTCACCCACGGTCACAATCTCTACAGGACCGAAGCGGGCATCAGATTTACCGCGTCTATTGCGCTTGGGCTGCAACTCGAGCAGTAGTCTCCGAAAGTGTCGGAGGTTCACAGCCCTGGCGCTCACAAACAATCCCCGCGGCAACCGCAGCAATCTCAGCAGCTTTCTGCAGTCTTTCGGGCGCAAGCTTTGCTAGACGAGAAATTGGATCATTACCAAGGGCATCCACCAGGTCTAACTCGGCTAACAGGTTGGCCATAAAGGTGTCGCCTGCCCCCACTGTATCCACAAGATTTATCTTTGGGGCCTTGGCGTGAAGCTTGTGACCGTTTAGGTAAAGAGTTGCGCCCTCACCACCGCGAGTGATCACGACTAACTTCCCACCGGCGCTCCAGCCGGTCGCGATTTCATCTAATTCGCTGCCAGCGGCAAGGTCATACAGCCATTCGATATCGGCATCGGAGGCCTTGATGATGTGGCTGTGAGCATTGATGCGCAGCACTCGTGCCAGCTCGCTAGCTCGCTCGAATCCAAGCGCTGAACGAATGTTTAGGTCGTGGCTCAGGGTGGATTCACCGGCGGCATACAAGTCGGCCAGCCACCTCTCCAAAACCAAACCACCCGGGGCGATCGCCATCGCCAGGCAGCCAAACTGCACGGCCTTTGTGTTCAGGGACGCAAGCTCAATCACGCTTGGTAGCTCTGCCTCGGTCCATCCCCAGTCTGCGGTGCCGTCAACATAGAAGCTGTAGCTTGCAGAGCCGTCGTGACCAATGGTGGCAACCGCAAGCGAGGTCTGCTCACTGGCATTGATGCTGTAGTCCAGATTCACACCGTTGGAGGCCAAGCGTTCGCGGATCTGCCGACCAAAGCCATCGGAGGAAATTCGACCCATAAACTTCTGCTCCACACCGCGCCGTGCCAAAGCCAGGGCAACGTTGGCATTAGCACCTCCGACTACCGCCTGGTACTTTCCGCCACCATCGACAGTGCCGATTAGGTCAATGAGAGCTTCACCAATCACCAAAATCATGGGGCAAGTCTAGGCTGTAGCTATGAGTGAAACTAGAAGTGCAAATCGAGCCATCCAACTTCCGCTGATCGGCCTAGCATTCCTCTGGGTCATGATGATGCTGGCCCAGT
>CAZZHB010000060.1:0-3086 GCA_964653615.1 uncultured Aquiluna sp. | reverse complement strand
GGAGCAGTATTTGCCATCGGCAACTTCCTCGGGGCTTTCAACAACTACGACTCCAGAGATGCGTCTCCACTGATTCGAATCTTTGGCGTCTACGTGCCAATTGTTTTAGCGACCGCACTTGTGGTTGTAGTTATTTTGTTTGCGTTTGTGTTCCGTAAGGATGCTCCAGATATCTCGCACGAGGAGAAGGACGAGGAGCGCGCCAGACTGCAGCGCGCAGTTGGTCTGGCTTATGCCTCACCGATTATCGGTACCGCTATCGCAATCATCTTTGGGCTGGTGGTTTACGACACCACCAGGACGACACTGGATGTTTGGATCTGGGTCATAATCCAGGCCATCATCGCAACCTCGATCATCATCGGAACCCGGTTTGCAGCCCAGGCTAAATCCTCAAAGCCACTCCAGCCAAAGCCAAGGCGAACTGGCACCGCAGCGGTAAACCTGAACCTGGTGCTCTCAATCGTGTTTGGTGTGGTGGTGACCGTGATGGCCTTTACCTTCGGATTCTCGGCCATTGAGAATCTTCGTGAGTGGCCACAGTGGGTTGAAGGAAAACCTGAGACCCAGCAACCATTTGTAAATCCACCATCGTTGGCATGGTTCGTCGAGTCTCTATTGCCGGCTCTGGTGTTACTCACGCTTGCCACCTTCGGTGTTTACCAGAGCATGATTTCGAGGCACAAAGTAGACAATGCGTAGTTATTTCAAGGGACTGCTATTTGATAACGATGGAGTCCTAGTTGATTCCATGCCCGGTGCGATTAGCGCCTGGCGCCAGTGGGGAGAAAAGTATCACCCTGGTTTTGAGCTAACCGCAGAGCATCATGGCAAGCGGGCCCAAGATCTGGTTTTACAAATGGTGGGGGAGAAGCTTTTCAAAGAGGCCGATGACTACATCAACAACCTCGAGCAAGATCTTGCTCACCTGACTGTTCCGCTAGAGGGTTCGGTTGAGTTTCTAACCTCCATGAAGCCAGGGGTTTGGACAGTGGTAACCAGCGCCAATCCAAACTTAGCCAGAGCGAGACTTAGCGCGGCCGGCATTCCAATTCCAAAAGAAATTGTGACCGCTTGGGATGTTGAAAATGGCAAGCCTCACCCGGAGCCATATCTAAAGGGTGCTGCCAATCTTGGTTTTGACATTTCAGAGTGCGTGGTATTTGAGGATGCGGCGTCCGGGATCCTCGCCGGTCTAGAAGCCGGCGCAGGACTGCTGGTTGGTGTCACCGAGCATGCGCTTGACACTCAGGCAGACATTGTGGTTCGCTCACTCAAGGGAATTACCTTTGTGGATGGCGAGTTAGTCATTCCAGATTCGATTAGGTTGAGGTAGCTAAATGGCAGAGATTGAGTTCTACGGAGCAGACTGGTGCAGCGATTGCAGAAGGTCAAAGTCACTTCTAAACACCCTTGGTGTTGAGTACGAGATGCACGATGTTGAGGCTGATGCTTCAGCGGCAGATCGCTCAAAAGAGATCTCTGGCCGCACCAATATCCCAGTGATCCGCTTTGCTGATGGCTCTCACCTGGTTGAGCCTTCGGATGCTGTTCTGCACGCTGAGCTAAAGCTCCGCGGCTTGATTAGCTAATTTGGTTCTATCTTTTTTCGCACTTAGCCCGTAGGCTGGCCTTTCGTAGTGCTAGAGGAAACCGTCCTTAGGCACGCCCCCTAAGGAATCCTCAAAAATGCCAAAAGATTTTTCGGCGCCTTCGCGCGCGTCTCGGCCAGCAGCAGCTGGCAAAAAACGAGCAGTAGCACCTAAATGGGACTCACCTCGCGGTGAGGCTCCTGCCAAGAAAGATGGCCGCAAAGGCTACGCCTCTAAAAAGGGTGATTACGTTCCAAGGTCAGAGCGTGGCGCAGAAGCAGATCGCAAGCCAAGAACCGCTCGCCCAGACTTTGACGGCGACCGCAAGCCTCGTGCTTCGCGTGACTTCGATGGTGATCGCAAGCCAAGAGCGGCTCGTGAATTTGACGGCGACCGCAAACCACGCACCGGTGGCCGCGACTTTGACCCAACTCGCAAGAACTTCTCCGAGCGTCCAGACCGCGTAGCTCGCGACAACGACCGCAACCGCAGCTTTGAAGGCGCCCGTGCCAAGAGCTCAACTGGCAAGACCTTCTCACAGGACGTCAAGCTAGAGAAGCTTGAGAGCGCAACCGATGCGGCAACCTTCGCAACCTTCCAGGAGATGGATCTTCCAGAGCGTCTAACCCAGGAACTTGCCAAGATGGGTGCAGCAGCTCCGTTCCCAATTCAGGCAGCAACCATTCCGGTTGCAATGGCTGGTCAGGATGTTCTAGGTCGCGGTAAGACCGGTAGCGGTAAGACCATTGCCTTTGGTGTCCCACTGGTCGCCATGCTGGCAGCTCAGGGCAACCAGCCTCGCGAGCCACGTAAGCCTCGTGCTTTGGTACTTGCTCCTACTCGTGAGCTTGCGGAGCAGATTGACCGCACCCTTTCGCAGCTTGCCAAGAGTGTTGGTTTCTTCACCACCACCATCTACGGTGGTGTTCCTCAGTTCCGTCAGGAGCAGGCGCTGAAGCGTGGCATTGACATCGCAATCGCAACTCCAGGCCGTCTAGAGGACCTAATGGCCCAGGGGCTAGTTGACCTATCAGGTGTGGAGCGCATCGTTATCGATGAAGCCGACCACATGTGTGAGCTTGGCTTTGTTGAGCCAGTGACTCGCATCTTGGAAGCAACCGGCGACTCTCAGAAGCTATTGTTCTCGGCGACTTTGGACAAGCAGGTTGCAAACCTAGTCAAGCGCTTTATGCCTAACCCTTATGTCTATGAGGTTCCAGGCGAGGTAAACGAGACTTCTGACATTGAGCACGTGGTTTTGACCATGGAGCCAAGGGATCGCTCGCAGATCTTCCACCGCCTTGTTCAGGGTGAGGGAAAGAGCATTGTCTTTGTTCGCACCAAGGCAACCGCAGAGGCACTGTCACAGTCGCTAAACGATGCCGGTGTTTCAACCGCTCGTTTGCACGGTGACCTAAACCAGGCTCAGCGAACCAGGAACCTAGAGCGCTTTACTCACGGCGCAGCTCGCGTGATGATCGCAACCGACGTTGC
>CAZZHB010000059.1:0-8787 GCA_964653615.1 uncultured Aquiluna sp. | reverse complement strand
CGCTACCTAGAGTGCTCAGGGTTGCGGCTGCTCCCGACCAGGCTGGTGTCCCCGGTAGGTCTGCAGCCATCACCGCGCCAACCGACAGAGTTGCTCCCAGGCCAAACCCACCAAAGGCTTGGCCCAATGCCAACACCTTCACGGTGCGTTTTTGAAGCCGAGAAAGCTGTTCTGGCTGGTAGTGAGTCACCCACTAAACCTACAGCGTGCGGTAAACTCTTGCTCTACGCACTCGCGAGGTGAAACATGTCAAACAAGCCGCTCACGCTGGCTGAAAAGCTCTGGAGAGACCACTTGGTGGTCAAGGGCGAAAACGGTGCGCCGGATCTGATTTACATCGACCTTCACCTGATTCACGAGGTTACTAGCCCGCAAGCCTTCGATGGTCTTCGTCTTGCCGGAAGACAGTTGCGCCGCAAAGACCTAACCATCGCAACCGAAGACCACAACACTCCTACCCAAGACATCCACCTTCCAATTGCAGATCTAACCTCCAGAACTCAGGTTCAGGCGCTGCGCGATAACACGGCTGAGTTTGGGGTTCGCATTCACTCCCTAGGAGATAAGAACCAGGGAATTGTGCACGTGGTCGGCCCCCAGTTGGGTCTTACCATGCCAGGCCTAACCATTGTCTGCGGTGACTCTCACACCTCAACCCACGGAGCATTTGGCTCACTTGGTATTGGAATTGGCACCAGCGAGGTAGAGCACGTGATGGCAACCCAGACCTTGCCACTTGCTCCTTTCAAGACCATGGCAATCAATGTCGAGGGAACCCTTCGACCAGGAGTGAGCGCCAAGGACATCATCCTGGCGGTCATTGCAAAGATCACCGCCAGCGGTGGCCAAGGCTATGTCTTGGAATACCGCGGCAGCGCGATTCGCTCCCTTTCGATGGAGGGCCGCATGACCATTTGCAACATGTCCATCGAAGCTGGTGCTCGAGCTGGCATGGTGGCTCCCGATGAAGTTACTTTTGAATATCTAAAGGGTCGCCCGCACGCCCCCGAGGGTGCTGACTGGGATGCCGCAGTCGAGTACTGGAAGACCCTGAAGACCGACGAAGGTGCAGTCTTTGACGCTGAGGTCTTTATTGATGCCAACACCCTGGACCCATTCGTAACCTGGGGCACCAACCCAGGTCAGGGCGTATCGCTGATGGACAGCGTTCCTGACCCAAGTTCATTCGCTGATGCCAGCGAACGCGCCGCGGCCGAACGCGCGCTGGAATACATGGATCTAACTCCCGGCACCAAGATGAAAGACATTCCGGTAAACACCGTGTTTCTGGGTTCCTGCACCAATGCTCGAATTGAAGACCTCAGAGCGGCCGCCGAAATCCTAAAGGGCCGAAAGAAGGCCGATGGAGTTCGCATGATGGTTGTGCCGGGTTCTGCGATGGTTCGTCTTCAGGCTGAAGCCGAGGGTCTGGACAAGGTCTTCAAGGAATTTGGAGCCGAGTGGCGCTTCGCTGGCTGCTCGATGTGTCTGGGTATGAATCCAGATCAACTTGGAGTTGGCGAGCGTGCCGCCTCGACCTCCAACCGCAACTTTGAGGGCCGCCAGGGCAAGGGAGCAAGAACCCATTTGGTTTCCCCGATGGTGGCTGCGGCAACCGCTGTTCGTGGCACCCTTTCGGCCCCAGCAGACTTGGAGGGCTAAATGGAAAAGATTTCAGTTTTCGAGGGCGTTGCCGCTCCACTGAAGCGCTCTAATGTCGACACCGATCAGATCATTCCTGCCGTCTTCCTAAAGCGCATCACCAAGACCGGCTTCGAAGACGGCCTATTCGCCAACTGGCGTGGCCAGGAGCCGGACTTCGTTTTGAATCAACCCGTGTTCCAAAACTCGGAGATCTTGATCACCGGACCTGACTTTGGCACTGGTTCATCTCGTGAACACGCGGTGTGGGCACTGAGAGACTTTGGCTTCAAGGCCGTTTTCAGCCCCAAGTTCGCAGATATCTTCCGCGGCAACTCGGGCAAGCAGGGCTTGATTGCCGGTGTGATCACAGAGGCCGACATGGAGGCGATGTGGGCGGCAATCGATGCCAATCCAGGAATATCCGCCAAGGTAGATTTACCAGCTCAAACCGTCACCATCGGTGAGCTAAGCGTGAGTTTTGAAATCGACGAATACACTAAATGGCGTCTCATGGAGGGTCTGGATGACATCGGAATTACCCTCCAAAACGAGGCAGCGATAGCCGCATTTGAGGCTAAGCGAGAGTCTTGGAGACCCAAAACTCTCCCAGCCAAGGGAGTCTAAGTGAGCCAAATCACTATCAACGGTGGTAAGCCACTAGCTGGTCGAGTAGATCTAAAGGGCGCGAAAAACCTTGTAACCAAAGCAATGGTTGCTGCTTTGCTGGGTGAGACCGCATCGATGCTCAAAGACGTCCCGCACATTTCAGACGTCGAGGTGGTATCTAGACTGCTGCAACTCCACGGCGTCACAATCAACCACGATCCGATCACCGGTGACATGGTGCTTGATCCTTCCAATGTTGAGCAGGCTCGCATGGTGGACATCGATGCCCATGCCGGCAGCTCGAGAATTCCTATTTTGTTCTGTGGTCCACTGCTGCACCGTTTGGGTGAAGCATTCATTCCAGGACTTGGTGGTTGCGAAATCGGTGACCGTCCGGTTGATTTCCACTTTGATGTGCTGCGCTCCTTCGGTGCGGTAATCGAGAAGCTCCCAACTGGAACCAGATTGAGTGCCCCGGAAGGACTAAAAGGCGCGAAGATTTCCCTGCCATACCCTTCAGTAGGAGCCACCGAGCAGGTATTGCTCTCGGCCACAACCGCTGCCGGTCTAACTGAACTTTCCGGTGCGGCAATCGAGCCAGAGATTATCGACCTGATCTCGATTTTGCAGAAGATGGGCGCCATCATCTCGGTTGACACCGACCGCGTCATTCGCATCGAGGGAGTGAAGTCACTCAAGGGCTTTACCCACCAAGCACTTTTTGACCGCAATGAGGCTGCCAGCTGGGCAGCTGCGGCATTGGCAACCAAGGGTGACATCTTTGTTGGTGGTGCCCGTCAGGTTGAGATGATGACCTTCTTGAACGTTTACCGCAAGGTCGGTGGCCAGTTCGACATCCAAGATGACGGCATTCGCTTTTATCACCCTGGCACCGAGCTTCAGCCGGTGGTAATTGAGACTGACGTGCACCCTGGATTCATGACCGACTGGCAGCAGCCTCTTGTGGTGGCACTCACCCAGGCCAAAGGCATCTCGATTGTTCACGAGACCGTTTACGAGAACCGTTTTGGATTCACCGATGCACTAAACCAAATGGGCGCTCAAATTCAGATTTACCGCGAGTGCTTGGGAGGCAACCCATGTCGCTTCGGGCAGCGCAACTTCAACCACTCGGCTGTTATCTCGGGTCCAACACCGCTTCATGGTGCCGACATCAGGGTTCCGGATCTTCGCGGTGGATTTAGCCACGTGGTGGCTGCACTGGCTGCCGAGGGAACCTCGAATGTCACGAACGTACAGCTGATTTCGCGAGGTTACGAGCGCTTTATCGACAAGCTAAGCGCACTGGGTGCTGACTTCAGGATTGAAGGCTAACGAGGTGGCCGAGGCAAAACTGCCAAAGGTGCTTCGCGAGAAGAGCTTTGTCTTTACCCTTGTCGCATCCATATTGGCCCCGCTGATTCGCTTGATGTTTCGGGTCAAGACCCAAGGTTTAGAGAATCTTCCCAAGGGTGGCTACATCCTGGTTGCCAACCACGTGAACTACCTAGATCCTTTGGCCTTTGCCTATTCGGTTTTCATTCAGATGAAGCGCACCCCGCACTATCTGGCCAAGGAGTCGCTGTTTAGGATTCCAATCTTGGGGGCGTTGCTACCAAAGGTTGGACAGATTCCGGTCTACCGCACCGGAAAATCCAACGAACAGCCACTTCGAGCAGCTATTGAGTTCCTAAAGGCTGGTCAGGTGGTTGTGGTGTTCCCCGAGGGAACGCTCACCCGCGATCCAGATCTTTGGCCTATGCGAGGTAAGTCTGGCGCTATTCGTTTGGCCATCGAACTCGGTTTGCCAATTGTTCCGGCGGGACACTGGGGTATCGAGAAGGTGCTTGGCACCTACACCAAGAAGTTTCGCCCCAATCCCTTTCACGTTGTGAACGTGAAGATCGGCAAGCCGATGAGATTTGATGAGCTTCGCAAAGACGGAGTTTCGGCGCAAGAGGTCAACCAAGCCACCGAGAGGGTCATGAAAGAGATTGCCGCTATTGTCGGTGAACTCAGAGGAGAAACTCCTCCCAAAGAGCTTTGGGATCCAGCCAAGATGGGTCAAACCGAGATCGGCAACTTTAGGAAGAAGAAGTGAGCCGCATTGCGGTGATGGGGGCTGGGTCCTGGGGGACCACCGTCGCAAAGGTTATTGCCGATGCAGGCTTTGAGGTAATTCTCTGGTCTAGGCGCGACGAGGTTGCAAACGAGATTAACGAGACCAAGCGCAACAGCGATTACCTGCCGGGAATCGACCTTCCAAAAAACCTAACCGCAACCAGCGATTTAGAAGCCGCCCTTAGGGATGCTGAGCAGATTTATCTAGCCATTCCCTCGCAGAGTCTTCGTGAGAGCTTGAGCTCATGGAAAACATTCATTCCTAAAAATGCGACCCTGATCAGCCTGATCAAGGGCTTAGAGCAGGGCAGCGGTTTGCGAATGAGCGAGGTGATGGTTCAGGCCACCGGTCTGCCAATGACACACATGGCGGTTGTTTCGGGCCCAAACCTAGCCCTGGAAATCGCCAGGCAGGAGCCTGCCGCCTCAGTTTGTGCCTGCGCAGATTCAGAGCGCGCTAGCGAAGTGGCAAGGACACTCTCAAACGACTACTTCACGGTATTCACCAACCAAGACGTGATCGGAACCGAACTCGGTGGCGTACTAAAGAACCTGATCGCGGTGGCAATTGGAATCGTAAATGGCTTAGGTCACGGTCAAAATACCAAGGCCTCCATCATGACCAGGGGCCTTGCCGAAATCACCAAGTTTGCCGTTGCACACGGAGCCAGAAGGCGGACCATGTTTGGGCTTGCCGGCCTGGGCGACCTAATCGCTACCAGTGAATCATCGCTTTCCAGAAACTTTCGAGCCGGAGAAATGCTGGGGCAGGGCTTTACCAAGCGCGAAGTTCTAAAACGACTGCAGCAGACCGCAGAGGGCCTGAGCTCAGTTGAGCCAGTGCTTGAGAGCGCAAATCATAAAGGTATTGAAATGCCGATTGTGTCGCAGGTTAGCGATGTGCTCAATGGCAAAATGAAGCCACAGGATTTTGGTCGACAGCTAAATCTTGCCGATGATGTCGAGGTGGAGTATTGATTCGTCTAGCCCTAATCTACGGCGGCGCCTCCTCCGAACACAGCGTCTCTTGCGTGACTGCTCTCGGGGTCTACTCGGCTATTGATAAGTCAAAGTACGAGGTGATTCCAATTGGAATCACCCGCTTGGGAAAGTTTGTAATTAGCCCAATTTCACCGGATTGGAAACTTGCCGATAACCCGCAGGTCCAAGACGGAGTTGAAGTTTTCCCTGCACTTGGCGGGGGTGCTTGGAAAACTGCGACCGGCGAAGACTTGGGGCGCATCGACATTGCATTTCCGGTGCTCCATGGCCCAAATGGCGAGGACGGCTCGATCCAAGGACTGTTGCAGCTGTGCGAGGTTCCTTATGTCGGAAACGGTGTCCTAGCCTCGGCGGTGGCGATGGAAAAGTCAAAGGCCAAGGCGCTGTTCCAAAATGCCGGCATCGCTGTCGCGCAGGGTCTTGTGGTAACCGAAAAAGATTTTGAACTAGATCCAGAGCAATTCTTGAATCGCTGCCAAGAACAATTCGAACTGCCGGTGTTCGTCAAGCCTTCGCGTTCTGGATCATCGGTCGGCGTGAGTAAGGTCAAGAAAATCGAGGACCTAGAGTCCGCCATCGTGGAAGCATTCACCCATGACAACACCGTTTTGGTTGAAAGTGCAGTTGTCGGGCGCGAGGTAGAGTGCGGTGTTTTAGAGCTTCCCAATGGTGAACTCAGAGTTTCTTTGGCAGGTGAGATTGTTGTTACCGGAAGAGAGTTCTACGACTACGAAGCTAAGTACCTTGATGGCGGTGCCGACCTCTTGGTTCCAACGGAGCTAACCCAGGCCGAGCTATCTCAAATGCATGAGTTGGCAAAGAAGGCGTTTAGAGCCCTTGGTTGCTCAGGTCTTGCCAGAACAGATTTCTTTCTTACCAGCACAGGCTTTGTGATTACCGAGGTAAACACGATGCCAGGCTTTACGCCAATCTCGATGTATCCATCGCTCTGGCAGGCAACTGGCGTTAGTTACCCCGAGCTGGTTGATACCTTGATTCAAACTGGCCTGAGCCAGGGGATTCAGCCGCGCTAGTTCGTCAGCTCAGTGCAGATTTTGCTGGCTGGAATCTTGGAGACCGCACTCGCCAAAGCTTCTAGCGCTCCAACACCGCTCGCCTTTTGAGAATCGACGATCACTTCGACCGCGGGGTTTCTAGCAAAACTGATAAACCGATAGCTCGGCGCCTGCGAGTCATCAACCAGCCAGTCCACACCACCGGCGCTCACGCAGCTCAGCTCAGAGACTTCAACTGGCTCCAAGCCACACCTGGCGATAATCGCCGTCGGCTCACCCCAGGCCGAGGTGGCTTGAGCATTGGTGTAACGCTGCTCGAGTTCTCCAATGCTGGATGGATAGCGAACCGATACCTCGGCGCAAGCTGGGTCATTAGCCAGCGCTGCTGGATCGAGATTCACGGTTGCTGCACAGCCGGAAAGCAGCGGAATTAGCACCAGAAGAAGAAGTTTTCGCATCAAATACAGGCTAGCGTTGCTTTGTGAATTATTCAGGTCCAACCGTTGATGAACTTGGTGAAATTGCTGCTCTGAAGCTGGCCGTAAAGAACTTTCGCAGGGTAGAAACCACCTTGGTGGGTTCTGGAGACGATGCTGCAGTTGTGGCGGTTTCGGACGGCCGTTTTGTGGTAACCACCGACACCATGGTGGAGTCCCACGACTTCAGGTGCGATTTTTCAACCGGCTATGACCTGGGCTATAAGGCAGTGGCCAGCAATGTTGCGGATGTTGCCGCGATGGGAGCAAAGCCGATTGCGATTGTGGTTGCGATGGTGATCCCCAAAAGCACCAAAGTTTCTTGGTTAGAAGACTTTGCCCGTGGGCTGCAGGCTGGCTGCGATGAGCTCGCGCCAGAGTGTGAAATTGTCGGGGGAGACCTGGCTTCTGGAGATCAGATTGTGATCGCGGTTACCGCACATGGCCTGCTGGCGGGTGCAAATCCTGTGCTTCGCTCAGGTGCCCAAGTGGGCGATCAGGTCGCCTTAGCGGGCACCCTGGGCCGTGCTGCATGTGGCTTAGATCTTTTGCTGCACGAAGACAAGTCGCTTGCCAAGGCCTATGACGAATGGGTGGCTATCCAGCTGCGGCCTATGCCTCCAATTCAACTTGGCATTCAGGCGGCCACGGCTGCCACCGCAATGCTCGATGTTTCAGACTCACTGGCACTTGACAGCAATCGCTTGGCAAATGCTTCCAATGTGACAATCGCATTGGATCGAAGCAAACTCGAAGGTTACGCCGCGGTCTTAGAACAGGCTGCCCTATCGATGACAGCTAGGGATAATCTCGCTCGTGACCCGATGGATTGGGTTCTTTACGGTGGCGAAGATCACTCGCTGCTGGCGACCTTTCCAATCGATGCAGAGCTACCAAAGGGCTTCAAAGTAATTGGATCGGTGGTTTCACGAGCGGATGCAGCAGTGCTACTTGGCTCAAGCCCGCTGGAAGCCAAAGGTTGGGATTCGGTTAGTTCCTAGGCGTGTAGCTCGCTGTTGAGCTCTATGCCCTTACCTTGGCGAGCAATGGCCTCAACAGCTCCAGTCTGGGAGTTTCTTCTAAAGAGCATCGAGGGTAATCCACTCAGTTCTGCTGCCTTTACGATTTGGCTACGGCCATCAACAATCAGAGTCACTTTGGTGCCAGAAGTTATGTAGAGGCCGGCCTCAACTATTGAGTCATCTCCGATGGAGATTCCGACGCCTGAGTTAGCACCTAGCAGTGCACGCTTACCAATCGATACCTTGTGCGTGCCGCCACCGGAGAGGGTTCCCATGATTGAAGCGCCACCTCCGATGTCTGAGCCATCTCCAACCACAACACCCTGTGAGATACGTCCCTCAACCATTGAAGAACCAAGGGTTCCGGCATTGAAATTCACAAAGCCCTCGTGCATCACGGTCGTGCCAGGGGATAGGTGAGCGCCAAGTCTGACACGGTTGGCATCGGCAATTCTCACTTTCTTGGGAACCACATAGTCAACCAGCCTTGGGAACTTATCAATCGAGTGGGCAACAACACCTTGGTTGCGAAGGGTAATGGTCCTAGCTTCAAAATCCTCCAGGGTCATAACCCCGCGGTTGGTAAATGCCACGATTGGAAGGTTTGGGATCAGCCCCTCAAGGTTGATGGTGTTTGGCTGCACTAGAAGATGAGACAGTAACTGAAGTCTTAGGTAGGCATCCTGAGTTGAACTAACCGGAAGTGATAGCTCAATTTCACAGCGAATCACCTCGGTTCGGACGTTGCGAAGCTCATCAACGCCAACCAGTTGGTCTAGCTCTCTGGGCGAGAACCACTGCAAATCGGACTTGGGTGCCTCGCCAACCTGAGGATCTGGAAACCAGGCATCCAAAACTGTGCCATCCATAGCGATGGTGGCAAGACCGTGGCCCCAGGCC
>CAZZHB010000058.1:0-8927 GCA_964653615.1 uncultured Aquiluna sp. | reverse complement strand
GAGAGCAAGAAGGCCGGTTTGAAGAAGGCCCGCAAGGCTTCTCAGTTCTCCAAGCGCTAAAGATACGCTTCTGCCATGGGCAGGCTATTTGGCACTGACGGTGTTCGCGGAACCGCGAACAAAGAAATCACCGCAGAATTTTCGCTACGTTTGGCGCAGGCTGCTGCCGTGGTTTTGGGTGCAGACGCCAGAAATCGCGGAGATCGCCCGCGAGCGGTGATTGCCCACGATCCAAGAATCTCAAGCGACTTTATTTCTGCTGCAATCGCGGCCGGATTGGCATCATCGGGTGTTGATGTCTTTGATGCCGGCGTGGTTCCGACCCCAGCGGCTGCCTATCTAACCGCGGATATCGATGCCGACTTCGGCGTCATGATTTCAGCCAGCCACAACTCCGCTCCTGATAACGGAATCAAGTTCTTCGCCCGCGGTGGCCACAAGCTAGCCGATGCCACCGAGGACAAGATTGCAGAAGCGATGGGCCAAGCCCTAACCCCAATCGGATCCGAAGTGGGCCGCGTGACCCGCTTCTCGGATGCCGAGGATCGCTACATCGTTCACCTGCTTGGCACCTTGCCTAACCGTCTGGACGGACTAAAGATTGTGCTGGATTGCGCTCACGGTGCAGCAAGTGCTATCTCCCCGCAAATCTTCTCCGATGCTGGCGCGAAGGTAATCGTTATCGGTGCCGATCCCGATGGCAACAACATCAACTCTGGCTATGGATCTACCCACCTGTCTGCATTGCAGGCTGCCGTGCTGAGCCACAAGGCGGACCTGGGCATCGCTCACGATGGCGATGCAGATCGCTGCTTGGCGGTAGACCACACCGGTGCAATTGTGGATGGCGATCACATCATGACGATTTTGGCTTTGGCGCTGCGCGAAACTGGCAGCCTAGCTCGCAACACCCTGGTCACCACCGTGATGTCAAACCTAGGTTTAAAGGTTGCGATGCGGTCAGCCGGAATCGACATTGTCGAGACCGGTGTCGGTGACAGATACGTGCTTGAAGCTATGCGCGAGGGTGGTTACACGCTTGGTGGCGAGCAGTCCGGACACGTGATTTTTGCTCGCTATGCCACTACTGGAGATGGAGTACTGACCGGCTTACACATCGCGGCTAAGGTCGCATCTTCAGGGAAGAGCCTGCGCGAACTGGCCTCGGTAATGCCTAACTATCCTCAGGTGCTTATCAATGTTCCGGGCGTTGACAAGACCAAGGTTGGATCTGATGAAGAGCTAAACCAGCTGGTTGCAACAGCCGAGGCGGAGCTTGGTGAAAACGGTCGAGTGCTGCTTCGGGCATCAGGAACCGAATCTTTGGTTCGCGTGATGGTTGAAGCTCAAGATCAGGGCACGGCGCAGAGCTGGGCTGAACGAATCGCCCTCGCGGTCGAGCGCAGGCTTGGGTTGTAGTTGCGCACTTATCAGCTACGTCGCTACCAGATCGCCCCTGGGGCAATGGCGGGTTTCACCTCTTGGCTAAACAGCACATTGATTCCAGTGCGCGAGGGGTTCGGGTATCAAATCGAATTTCAGTTGGTTGATCATGAAGCAAACGAGTTTGTTTGGTGCGTATCGCTGCCCGGAGACGAAGCTGAGTTTCTAAAGATTCAAGATCAATACAACGCCTCTGCAGAAAGAGATAAGGCGTTTGAGACTTTCCCCAAGTGCATCGAATCGATGCAGATCAGTTTTGTGGAAGCCCTAGATCTTCCTAAGTAATACCTGCTGAACCCGGTGCTCATCACCTTTTTGCATAACCAACTTGGCTCGAGATCTCGTTGGCTCGATATTCTCTCTCAGGTTTGGAAGGTTGATGTTCTTCCAGAAGCCCTGGGCTCTCTCTATGGCTTGTTCTTGATTGAGTTGCTTGGTGAGCGGGTGGAAATACGAAAGCGGGTTAGTAAAGGCGCTGGTCCAAAGCTGCAGGAATCGTGAGAGATACCACTTCTCAATGGTCTTGGGGTTGGCATCGATGTAGATGGTGAAATCGAAGAAATCGCTCAGCGCTAGTTCTTGCCCAATTGCTGGTGGCTGAAGCACGTTCAGGCCCTCGAGAATCAAAACATCCGGAGTCTTCACCTCTTCATACTCCCCGTCGACAATGTCGTAGGAGAGGTGAGAGTAGACCGGAGCGGTGACGCTCTTCACGCCAGACTTAACATCGCTAACGAACTTCAGCAGGCGCTTGCGGTCATAGCTCTCTGGGAAGCCTTTTCGATCCATGATGCCTCGGCGTTCAAGCTCGGCATTTGGGTAGAGGAAACCGTCGGTGGTTACCAACTCAACTCTCGGGGTCCCCTCCCAGCGAGACATCAGTTCTTTTAGAAGTCTCGCCACGGTTGACTTGCCGACCGCGACCGATCCTGCGATGCCAATAATGAAAGGCGTCTTTGCAGATCTTTCACCTAGAAACTTCGATGAGGCCGAGTGAAGTTTTTGCATCTGACTTGCGTAGAGCGAAAGTAGGTGAGAAACCGGAAGGTAGACCTCCTCGACCTCTTTCATGTCCAAGAAGTCTCCAAGACTTTTGAGGTTCTGAAGTTCCTGCTCGGTTAGCGGCAGTTGGGTGTTTTTGCCCAGTTCAGCCCAATCCTCGCGCTCGATCGCGAGGTAGGGAGATAGCTCCCCAAGGCCCTGTGCTGCAGTCATAATTGGCTATTCTGCCGTAGATTAGACCCCATGTGTGGAATCGTCGGCTATGTAGGGCCGGGGTCAACACTCGATGTACTTCTTGGAGGCCTAAAGCGCCTGGAATATCGAGGTTATGACTCCGCCGGTATTTCTGTAATTGACCCAGATTTGGGTCTGCAAACCCGCAAGCGTGCCGGCAAACTCCAGGTGCTAGTGGATGATCTGAAGGACTCCCCGCTCTCGGATGCTCACATCGGAATTGGGCACACCCGTTGGGCTACTCACGGTGCTCCCACAGATGGCAACGCCCACCCGCACCTAGGTGGCGAACACCTAAAGCTGTCTCTGATTCACAACGGCATTATTGAGAATTTTTCCGAGCTAAAGGCCGAGCTTTTGTCCCAGGGCGTCAAGTTCTCCTCGGAGACTGACTCTGAGGTGGCAGCTCACTTGGTGGCTCGTGCCTATGACGAAACCAAGGACCTGAAGACCGCATTTGTTTCGGTGGTTAATCGACTGCACGGCGCCTTTACCCTGCTTTGCATTCATGAGGACCACAAGGACCTGATCCTCGCCGCTCGCAGAAACTCGCCGCTAGTGATTGGCCTTGGCGACAACGAGAACTTCCTAGGTAGCGATGTCGCCGCCTTCGTAGAACACACCAAGCGAGCAGTTTCCGTCGGTCAAGACCAGATTGTGGAACTGCGTCGGGAGTCTGTAAAGGTTTCTACCTTCCAGGGCGAACCGGTTGCGCTTGAGGAATTCGAAGTCAACTGGGATGCCACAAGCGCATCCAAGGGTGGCTGGCCATCATTCATGGCTAAGGAAATTGCAGATCAGCCGCAGGCAGTAGGTGACACCCTGATGGGTCGCCTAGATTCCGAGGGCAAGGTCAAGCTTGATGAATTTGCAGGTCTCGAAAAACTCGCAGAGGTAAATCGCATCATCATCACCGCCTGCGGCACTGCCGCCTATGCGGGTGAGGTGGCCAAGTATGCAATTGAGAAATGGGCGAAGATTCCGGTCAGCGTTGAGCTGGCACATGAGTTCAGATACCGCGATCCAGTGATTGATGCCAACACCCTGATCATCGCGATCAGCCAGTCTGGCGAGACCATGGACACTCTGATGGCAATTCGCTATGCCAAGGAGCAGGGTGCCAAGGTGCTCAGCATCTGCAACACCCAGGGCGCAACCCTCGCTAGAGAATCAGACGCAACCATTTATACGCACGCCGGGCCTGAGGTTGCGGTGGCTTCCACGAAGGCCTTCACTGCGCAGATCACCGCAGGATTGCTGGTCGCTCTATCGCTTGGTTGGTTGAGATCATCGATGCCACAAAGCGAACTTCAGGATTTGGGCAAGGAACTGCTAAAGCTGCCACGTCAGGTCAAGTCAGTACTTGAGTCTTTGGACCGCATGAGGGAACTGGGTCGCGAATACTCGCAGGCCAAATCTGTTTTGTTCCTGGGTAGAAACGTCGGTTTCCCGATCGCTATGGAAGGCGCGCTCAAGCTAAAAGAGCTCGCCTATATCCACGCCGAAGGATTCGCCGCCGGCGAGCTAAAGCATGGACCTATTGCACTTATCGAGTCGGGGCAGCCGGTAATCGTGATTGTTCCTTCTCCTGAAGGTGAGGATTCACTGCACCCGAAGGTGATTTCTAATATCCAGGAAATCAAAGCTCGTGGTGCAAAGGTGATTGCGATTGCCGAAATCGGAGATAAACAGGCCAATGAGTTTGCGGATCAGGTATTCAACATCCCTGCCGCGCACCCAATCATGGCTGCTGTCTTGTCAGTAATTCCGCTTCAAACCTTCGCACTGGAGCTTGCTTCGGCAAAGGGCTTGGATGTTGACCAGCCAAGAAATTTGGCAAAGAGCGTTACGGTCGAGTAAATGATCTACGGGGTCGGCACTGACCTTTGTTCGGTGGTGCGCATGGCTGATGCGCTTTCCCGCACGCCGAACCTAAAGCAGCGCCTGTTTCACCCCAACGAATTCGAGCTATCAGATGCTTCGCTGGCCGCTAGGTTTGCAGCCAAAGAAGCACTGGCCAAGGCAATTGGAAATCCAAAGCTTTTGAATTGGTCTGAGATCGAGGTTGTGAAAGACGCCTTAGGTAAACCAAGTATTGAGTTGCATGGAGAATCCAAAGTTCGAGTTGAAGGACTTGGCGTGACCGCAATTCAACTCTCACTCAGTCACGAACAAGACCTTGCGTCTGCCTTCGTTGTGTTGGAGGCTAACTAGATGCGTGAAATTCAAGTTGACCTCGCCAAGGTCCAGAGCAACTATCGCGCGCTCAAGGCTGCGGTAGCACCGAGTCAGGTAATGGCAATAGTGAAGGCAAATGCCTATGGCCATGGCATGCATGAGGTAGCGCAGGCTCTGGAGGATATCAATGTCGATGCCCTTGGGGTTGCCGATCTAGAAGAGGCAATCGCGCTTCGCGCCGCTGGAATCAAATCTCGACTGATGTGCTGGATACTTTCTGCCGAAGATGATTTTTCAATGGCTGCCGAGCAAAGCATCGAGCTTGGGTTATCCAACTTTGCAATTCTGGATTCGGCGCTCGCGGCTGGAGTTCAACATATCCACATCAAAGTTGACACGGGCTTGGGTAGGGCTGGATTTCCGAAGTCTGAATGGGCACAGGTCTTTGAGAAGCTCTCGGGCAAAACCATTTCACTTTTCTCTCACCTTGCCAATACCTCTGAAGCAGAGGATCGAAAGCAAGAGCAGTTGTTCTTGGAGGCCGAAAGCCTGGCGCTCTCTCTGGGGGTAAAGATATCTCAGCGTCACCTGGCGGCAACCGCGGGAGCTCTCAGCTACCCAAGCATGAGATACGAACTGGTGCGCTGCGGCATAGGAATCTATGGCCTCAATCCCTGGGAAGATCGCGACTACGCCGAATTCAATTTGCAGCCAGCAATGCGCGCTATCGCTAAAGTCGTCAACCTCAAACGAGTCCCGGCTGGTCAAGGCGTGTCATACGGCTACCGCTACCGAACCGACCGGGAAACCACATTGGCACTGGTGCCATTTGGGTACTCCGAAGGAATGCCGAGAGTTGCTCAAGGCGCCAAGGTTTTGATTGCGGGTAAGTTATTTGAGATTTCAGGACGCGTCGCGATGGATCAGTTTGTTGTGGATATTGGTGATCACAAAGTGGAGCTAGGCGACGAAGTCGTGATTTTTGGCGATCCCGCAAAATCTGAACCTTCGGCTGATCATCTAGGCGCTGCATCGGGCTCCATCAACTATGAGATCGTTACCAGGATTGGTGGACGTGCTAAGAGGGTTTATCTCTAAGTATGGAATTTCAAATCCAAAATCCAGAACAGATGCACGAGTTGGGTCTCGCCATTGCCGAGGTGCTCAAGGCGGGGGATCTTGTGCTACTCAATGGTCCACTGGGGGCTGGAAAAACCACGCTGACTAGAGGCATCGGCGAGGGGCTGGGTGCTCAGGGCACCGTTCAGTCCCCAACTTTTGTGCTTGCTCGCACTCACCGAACTGCGGTCGGCCCAAAGCTGGTACACGTTGATGCCTATCGCTTGAATTCCGCACTCGAGCTGGATGATCTAGATATCGATTTTGCGAATTCAATCGTTGTCGTTGAGTGGGCGAGAGACTACATAGACGGTCTTGCTCAGCACTGGCTGCAGGTGGACATCAATCGGGAGTCTCAAGATGAATCCCGGTTGGTGACGGCAACGGGCTTTGGTGAGCGTTGGCAGGGGGTTGAGATTGCTCTTAGCAATTGACACCTCTAGCGGAACCTCAACCGCCGTTTTTAACAGCGGAAAGCTTCTGGCTTTTGTTGAATACGATGATCCGTTTGGTCACGCGGAGAACATCGGTAACGCCATCGCTGAGGTGCTCGAGCGCGCAAAGGTGACTGCAAGTGAAATCTCCGCGGTCGCGATTGGTCGAGGACCAGCTCCATACACGGGTCTTCGAGTCGGCATGGCAGCTGGCACATCCTTCGCCACTGCCCTGGGTCTGCCGATGTATTCGGTGATGAATTTAGATGCCGTCGCCTTGCAGCACGGAAACGCCAGAATCGTGGTTTCGTCGGATGCCAAGCGACGGGAACTATTCGTTGCTGCCTATGACCAGGCCGAGCGAGTCTTTGGGCCTGCAGTACTAAAGCCCGAAGAACTTGAGCAGTTTTCTCAATATGAATCCATCGAGGGTAGGTGCAATGCCGAACTGGTTGGTAGATACGCCCTTTATGGGATTGAAAAACAGCTAGACCTCAGCGATGCGACCGCCCTTTATTTGCGCTCACCTGATGTGGCACCTTCAGCTGGAAAGCGGGTGACTGGATAGTGGAATTCCTTCAGCTTTCCAAGGAACACCTAACGACTGTTATGGATTTGGAGCAAAAACTCTTTCCTGAGGATGCCTGGTCCGCAGCCAGCATGGCAAGTGAACTTGCTGCAAGTCACACTTACTACCTGGGAATATTCGACCCTGACCTAATTGGTT
Source organism: uncultured Aquiluna sp. (assembly GCA_964653615.1). Lineage (GTDB taxonomy): Bacteria > Actinomycetota > Actinomycetes > Actinomycetales > Microbacteriaceae > Aquiluna. Next base: position 1,790 of record CAZZHB010000058.1, on the reverse strand, counting down.
ACGCCGGTCTTTCCACCTCGCCCGGGGCCTTTAGCTCAGATATCCAAACTATTGGTGTCGCCCACCAGCAGCGTGGTAAAGGGCTCGGCAGGCAGCTTATGACAAGGCTCATTGCCAAGGCTAAGGAGCTCGGTTCCGAGCAGGTGATGCTGGAGGTCAGGGCAGACAATCCGGCCGCAATTTCTCTCTACCTAAGTCTTGGCTTTGAGCAGATTGATGTCAGAAAGCGTTACTACCAGCCAGCCGGCGTAGACGCATTGATCATGCGACTTGCGATAAAGCAGCCCTTGGTGCTTGGTATCGAATCAACTTGCGATGAGACCGGAGTCGGCATTGTTCGCGGCAATCGCCTGTTGGCAAATGCCCTACACAGTTCAATGGACGAACATTCCAAGTACGGCGGTGTAGTCCCTGAGGTGGCAGCCAGAGCACACCTTGAAGCGATCCGCCCCACTCTCGAGAAGGCCCTCAAAGAGGCCAATGTCAGCATGGCCGATGTCGATGCGATTGCGGTGGCTAATGGCCCTGGGCTTGCAGGGGCACTCATGGTTGGAATTGGCGCGGCAAAAGGCCTTGCCCTTGCCCACAACAAACCCCTCTATGCGGTGAACCACCTGGTTGGACATGTTGGCGCGGATGTGCTGGAGCGCGGAGCGGTAGAACTTCCCACCATTGCGCTGCTGGTTTCAGGAGGGCACACTTCGCTGCTTTTAGTTCGGCATCTTTTGAATGATGTTGTGCTTTTGGGGGAGACCATCGATGATGCCGCTGGTGAGGCATTTGACAAGGTGGCAAGGGTGCTTGGACTTCCATATCCAGGTGGCCCACAGATCGACAAATTGGCAGCCGCTGGATCTGCGAACATCCGTTTCCCACGTGGCCTAACTCTCCCGAAGGACATGGAACAGCACCGCTACGACTTCTCATTCTCCGGGCTCAAAACAGCCGTCGCACGCTGGGTTGAAAAGGCTGAGGATTCCGGTCAGGAGTTTTCTAAGGCCGATGTCGCCGCAAGTTTCCGAGAAGCGGTCGTTGACGTTTTGCTAACCAAGGCCATCAATGCTTGCAAGGACTTCGGTGTGAATCGCCTCCTGCTAGGTGGTGGAGTAGTGGCGAATGCTAGGTTGCGTGAAGAGGCACAAAAGCGCTGCGACGCCAATGGCATAGAGCTTCGAATTCCAAGATTTCAGCTCTGTACAGATAACGGCGCGATGATTGCAGCCCTCGGCTCTCAATTAGTTATGGCTGGCAGAGCGCCGTCAGGACTGGGCTTTGGTTCAGAGTCCACGCTAGAGGTAACTCAGGTTCAGACTCTCTAGAATCTCCCAGCTTTCCCCCAGCGTTCTGTCACGCTTAGCTGCCATTCTTTGGGGGTACCCAAGCAAAGGAAAACATGCCAGAAAAGAAATCAGAGCCAGAAGTTGTTGCCGAAACAGCAGCACCAAAGGTCGAAAAGAAGCAGATTCAGTGGTCGAAGCTGAACACCCTTTCAGTAGTGTCGCTAGCTAGCGCACTAAGCATTGTCGGTGCCCTAATTGCGGTGATCACCGGACACATCGCACTCAAGCAAATCAAGGAGAGTGGTGAGTCGGGTCGTGCTTTGGCACTGACCGGAACCGTTCTCGGTTACGTCCACCTAGCGGGATGGATTATTTTCAGCATCCTCGGTGTTATTACAAAGGTTCTTATTTTCTCGGGCGTCCTAGGACTCCAGCCGATGGGCCCTGAGTACTTCGAATTCGAACGCGGATTCGGCGGAATGCACTTCGGTGACCGCTAATCGCTTCGCT
>CAZZHB010000057.1:0-9090 GCA_964653615.1 uncultured Aquiluna sp. | reverse complement strand
CACCAGCTCCAGGCGGTAAGTGCCGAGATTGCACAAAAGGCAAAACAAACCTGCGAGGAGCTGGGATTACATCCAGTGGTTATCGAAAAGGTGTCGGTCGAGGTAACTGGCAGCGGCCTAGAGGCTGCCGCCAGAGATGCTCGGTATCAGGCGTTTGAGAAAGTTCGCATCTCGCAGGCGGCTGCTCTGGTCTTGCTTGGACACAATCTTGAGGATCAGGCGGAGACCGTTCTTCTGGGACTAGCTCGTGGGTCTGGGCTTTCGGCGCTCGCCGGAATGGATTCCTATGACCCTGCTCGGGCCATCGCCAGACCGCTGCTGGGGTTGACGAGAGAATCACTGAGGCAGTCATGCCAGGACCAAGGTCTTGAATTCTGGGATGATCCACACAATCAAGACCCGCAGTTCCTGCGTGTTAGAGCCAGAAAGTTACTGACCACTTTGGAGGCAGAGCTTGGACCTGGCTTCGCGAGCTCGCTCTCCAGAACAGCCAGCCAGGTGGCACAGGCGCAGGAGGTGTTGACAGCGATGGCAGCCGATCTGGTTGGTCAAGCCAAGCTATCGGGTTCAGCGCACAGCGTTGGTTACTCGGTATCGACCCTGCAGAGCCAGCCCACGGCTATCCGAACTATGGCACTTCATATGATCGCCACCAGGGCCGGAGCCAAGGCAGTGTCATCGGTTCAAATTGAGGCAATCGATGCCTTGATTACCAATTGGCACGGGCAGAAATCTGCCAGTCTTTCTGGCATTACAGTAGAGCGAGTAAAAGACCAGTTGATTTTTTCAAGGTCCAAGCCGCCAACCCCGGGAGCCTGCTAGTGCATCTGAATCACCCAGACATCAAAGAGGTATTGGTTACCGCGGAGCAGATTCAAGCCCGCATCGCAGAACTAGCTGCACCAATCGATGAGTACTACAAGGACAAGAACGTTCTTCTGCTTGGCATTCTCAAGGGTGCGGTGCCATTTATGGCCGATCTTGCCCGCGCCATGCAGATTCCAACCAAGCAGGATTGGATGGCCGTGTCTTCCTATGGTTCAGGAACCGTTTCCTCCGGCGTGGTTCGAATCTTGAAGGACCTAGACACTGATGTGAAAGATCGCAACATTTTGATTGTTGAGGACATCATCGATTCCGGCCTTACCCTGTCCTGGCTCACAGCCAATTTGAAGGCCCGTGGGGCAGCATCGGTTGAGATTGTGACCCTATTGCGTAAGCCAGATGCAGCCAAGGTTGAAATAGCTGTCAGATGGGTAGGGTTTGATATCCCTAACGAGTTCGTAGTTGGTTACGGCCTGGATTACAACGAGCAGTACCGCTCTTTAGATGGTGTTGGAATCCTGTCGCCGAGCGTCTACAGCTAGAAATTACGGAAGGGGCACACGCCCAACATGAAGATGAAGAAGTTTTTGCGCGGCCCTTGGCTCTGGATCGCCCTTGCGCTCGGTGTAATGCTGATTGGCAGCCAGCTGATGACTGCCCAGCAGTTCACAAAGGTTGATACCCAGGTTGGCCTTGAACTGATCCAGTCGGGCAAGGCTAAGACGGTAAAGATCTTCGATGGTGCCCAGCGCGTTGATGTCACCCTGACCAAGCCGGACCCAGAGTACGGCGAGCAAGTTCAGTTCTTTTACGTCCTAGGTCGCGAAACCGCGGTCACCAAGGCAGTCGCAGAGGCTGCTATCTCTGAAGGCTGGACCGATGAGGTGCAGCGCACTCCTTGGTACCTAGCCCTGCTCGGCTCCCTGCTCCCGCTGATCATCATCTTGGCGCTGTTCTGGTTCCTGATGGGCTCTATGTCCGGTGGCGGCCGCGGAGTAATGAACTTTGGCAAGTCCAAGGCCAAGATGGTGACCAAGGAGACCTCGAATGTCACATTCAAGGATGTTGCCGGAATTGATGAGGCCATGGAAGAGCTTGTCGAAATCAAGGACTTCCTAAAGGATCCGAAGAAGTTCCAGGAGATGGGCGCCAAGATTCCACGCGGAGTTTTGCTCTACGGTCCTCCGGGAACCGGTAAGACTCTGGTTGCCAAGGCAGTTGCCGGAGAAGCTGGCGTGCCATTCTTCTCGATCTCAGGTTCGGACTTTGTTGAAATGTTCGTGGGCGTCGGCGCATCCCGCGTCCGCGACCTCTTTGAGCAGGCCAAGCAGGCATCACCAGCCATCATCTTTGTCGACGAAATCGACGCCGTCGGTCGTCACCGCGGCACCGGAATCGGTGGTGGAAACGATGAGCGCGAGCAGACCCTGAACCAGCTTTTGGTTGAGATGGATGGTTTTGACACCAACACCAACGTGATTTTGATTGCGGCCACCAACCGTCCGGACGTGCTGGATCCAGCACTTTTGCGACCAGGTCGCTTTGACCGTCAGGTTGGTGTCAATGCTCCTGACCTCAAGGGTCGCGAGCAGATTCTTGGAATTCACTCGAAGAACAAGCCGCTGGCCGAGGATGTAAACCTTGAGCTGGTGGCACGTCGCACCCCAGGCTTTACCGGTGCGGATCTTGCCAACGTTTTGAACGAGGCAGCACTGCTAGCTGCTCGCCTAAATCGCAAGTTGATTGACAACGAGATTATTGATGAGGCAATCGATCGCGTTATCGGCGGACCTCAGAAGAAATCCACCCTGATGCGCGATCACGAGCGACTAATCACGGCTTATCACGAGGCGGGTCACGCGCTGGTGGCAGGAGCACTGAACCACTCCGACCCAGTCACCAAGATCACCATCCTGCCGCGCGGTCGTGCCCTTGGTTACACCATGGTCATGCCGTTGGAAGATCGCTACTCGATTACCCGTAACCAGCTGTTAGATCAAATTGCTTACGCAATGGGTGGTCGCATCGCCGAGGAAATCGTGTTCAAGGATCCAACCACCGGCGCTTCCAATGACTTTGAGAAAGCCACCAGCACGGCTCGCGTGATGGTTACCAAGTATGGAATGAGCCAGAAGGTTGGAGCCATTTCGCTTGGCTCTGGTGCTTCAGAGCCATTCCTAGGTCGCGAACTTGCAACTCACAATTCCTACTCGAACGAGATGGCGCAACAGGTCGACAGTGAAGTCCGGTTGATTTTGGAGTCGGCTTTGGATGAGGCCCACAAGGCAATCTCGCAGAACCGTGCCATCTTGGACAAACTGGCCAAAGCACTTTTGGAGCAGGAGACTTTGAACCAAGAGGAAATTGCAAAGATCTTCAAGGGCATAAAGAAACTTCCAGAGCGTCCAACCTGGCGATCTTCCACCAAGCGCACCTTGTCCACCAAGGGGCCAATCGCAGTTCCAAAGCGCAAGGTGAAGCAGCTCGAAGCCCTGCCGGAGGAGCCAAAGTCAGAGCCTGAGTCCAAGGAAGAAAGTGCAAGCTGATCGAATTCGCAGTGCGGTGCGCGAACTGCTTATTGCAATTGGCGAGGACCCAGACCGCCCTGAACTAGCTGCAACTCCAGCCAAAGTCGCAGAGTCTTACGCAGCCTTTTTCAAAGGCATAGGCCAAGATCCGCTAGCGCCATTGGCAGATAACTTTCCTGCTGAGCACAATGAAGCAGTGATCCTCAAGGACATCGAACTGGTGTCAATTTGCGAGCATCACCTGTTGCCATTCACCGGCTTTGCCCACATCGCTTATCTACCCAGTGACAAAGTTGCTGGTCTTGGTCGATTGGCAAATGTCGTGGAGATCCTGGCCTCCAGGCCACAGCTGCAGGAGAACCTAACCGCCCAGGTTGCAGACGCAATCGAAACCGGTCTAGCCGCCAAGGGTGTAGTTGTGGTCATCGAGGCCAGGCACCAGTGTGTGGCCTCACGCGGTGCGCGTCAGCCCGAGGTAAACACCATCACCATGGCAACTCGTGGCCAGTTCTCCGACCCGATCCTCAGGGCCGAGATCATGGGCTTGATAAGCCGCCCATCATGAGCTGGGCCGCCCCCAAAATCATGGGAGTGGTTAACACCACTCCGGATTCCTTTAGTGATGGCGGACAGTTTTTAGAACTGGAACAGGCACTCGCTCACGCCCGACTTTTAGTCTCGCAGGGCGCATCAATAATCGATGTCGGTGGCGAATCGACTCGCCCCGGCGCTCAGCGGGTATCGCTAGCCGAGGAGCAGTCACGGGTGGTTCCGGTCATCCAAGCCATCAAGGCAGAGCTTGATGTTGAGGTATCGGTTGACACCATGAATTCTGAAACTGCCAAGCTAGCCGTTTTGGCCGGGGCAGATTACGTAAATGATGTTTCTGGTGGTTTGGCGGACAGGGACATGTTTGCCACCATTGCGCCTTTGGACTGCAAGTTCATCTTGGGCCACTGGCGCGGTCACTCCAATGTCATGGACCAGTTAACCGGCTATCGGGACGTCGCTAAAGATGTGGTCGCCGAGTTGAGCGAACAGGTTGCGGTGGCGGTAGCTGCCGGTATTGATAGATCACGACTGGTGGTAGATCCGGGTCTGGGATTTGCCAAGAACATCGAAGAGAACTGGGAGTTAGTGGCTCGCCTCGATGAGCTAAAAAACCTCGGTCTGCCAATTCTGGTTGGGGCTTCTCGCAAACGTTTCTTGGCTGCCGCATTGGACGAAGGCAACCCTGCCGGAGTAGCCAACGGCCGCCGGGATGTAGCAACCGCAGTTCTAACTGCCCTGCTGTTGCAACGTGGACTTTGGGGCGTGAGAGTTCACAATGTTGAGCTAACCGCTGACACAATTGCAATTGTGAAAAAGCTCAAGGAGTCGCTCTAGTGCGTTACGAGATTGAACTCAAGGGCCTGGAGGCTTACGGCTACCATGGCGTGCTTCAGCACGAAAAAGACTTTGGCCAGGTGTTTCTCATCGACTGCCGTTACCAAGTCGAGGCTGAGGCCGAAGATGAACTCACCGCAACGGTCTCCTATGCCGCAGTTGCGGATCTAATTCACATCACCGCCACTAGCAATCGTTTCGAATTGATCGAATCATTAGCTAGTGCTTGCTTGGCTGCTGTTCTAGCTTTGGACAGCAAGATTGTCGCCGTGAAGGTCACTGTGCACAAACCCCACGCCCCGATCGATCACAAGTTCCAAGATGTTTCGGTAAGCGTTCAAAGCGGTCAATTTGAAAACTAGGGCGATTCTCGCGCTCGGTGGCAATCTTGGTGACCGAGTGCAGACCATTCGCGATGCGATAGCAATGCTCGATGCCCACCCCGGCATTTCAGTCAAGCGCGAATCTGAACTCTACGAGTCATTTGCAATGACGTCCAAGGGCATAGATCAGTCCGAGCCCAACTACCTAAACGGTGTTGTTGAGGTTGCCACCGACCTCAAGCCCAAGAAATTACTGGCTGTACTAAATGAAATCGAGAATCACTTCGGTCGGGTTCGACTCGAGCGCTGGGCCGCGCGGACTTTAGATATCGACATCATCACCTACGGCTCGGAGTTGATTGAGACTAAATCCCTGGTCGTCCCACACCCGAGAGCTTCTGAGCGAGCATTTGTGCTGGTGCCCTGGGCTCAGTTGGACCCAGAGGCTGTGCTTCCAGGTCATGGCAAAGTTGCAAAACTCGCTGAGCCACTCTCGGACCAAGTTTGGAAATTCAAATGAAACTCGATGTTCGATTTCTGAGTCTCTGGGTTTTGCTCGGTGCTATTGCTGGGGCATTTGTTGCCCAGATCACGGCGGGCTTCGGGTTGGCATTTCCTGCGACTGATTCATTTCTAGCAACCAGCTTGGTTGTCATCGGTATTGCGATTTACGGGGCAACTTTCCCTGTTTTTCAATATCGCAAACGGGTAGAAAAAGCACCTGCCAAGCCGGCGAAGCGCCCAGACCCGCTGCTGTCTTTTCGATTGCTGGTGCTCTCTCGTGCCGTGATGATTACCGCGTTGGGGTTTGTTGGCTGGCACATTGGTCAGCTGCTTTGGCTCTGGTTCTTCTCGATCGCACCAAGTGGCTTGGTTACTTCCACTGTCATTGGAGTGGCCTGCTCAGCACTGATGTATCTTGGAGGCCTTGGCGCCCAGTTCAATTGCCGGCTACCTAAAGATCCAGATGGAGACCTAACGTGAGAATCGGATTTGTTGGCAACGAACCGGCGGGTCCTGTGCTGGCCAAGGCTTGGGCGCAAGCTGGTCATGAACTTGTCGGTGCAGCAGTTGATAGCCCTGAGGCAATCGAGAGAGTTGAAAGTTTGCTGCCGGATCTCCCGATCGCCGGCATGGCTGCAGTTGCTGAGGATGCAGACCTAGTTTTGTTGGCAGTCCCGAATTCTGATGTTGAAATTGTTTGCGACGGACTCACAGATCTAGGCCTTTTCGGACCTAAGAAACTTATTGCTCACATCTCTCCGCTTCGAGGCTATGGAGTTTTAGCTTCTGCAGCGCAGCTCGGGGCGGTGCCAATCGCGCTGCATCCAGTGATGCACTTCACCGGAACCTCGATGGACTTGCTAGTGCTCAAAAACAGCACGATTGCGGTGAGTGCCCCAGAGGTGCTGTTGCCAATCGCACAGGCGCTCGCAATTGAGCTTGGCGGTGAACCTTTAGTGGTTCAGGAGCATCAACGAGCGGCCTACGCCGAGGCCTTTGAGGTTGCCAGTAGCTTCTCTTCTTTAGTCGTGCAGCAGGCAGTTGGAATCTTGGAGGAGGCAGGCGTTGAGTCGCCTGCCAAGTTAATCGGGCCGGTGGTTAGAAGCGCCGTTGATAAAGCGCTCTACCAGCCGATTGCTCCTTTGGACCCAGAGGATTTGATCTAATGCAGTTGATCCATTCGGTGGCAGAGCTCAGAGAGCTGATCTCGAGCCGAAGGCTTGCCGGCGACCGAATCGGTTTTGTTCCGACTATGGGCGCCTTACACGAGGGTCATCTTTCGCTGGTCTCGCTTGCTCAGCAAAAGTGCGACTTTGTTGTGGTGTCTGTTTTTGTCAATCCACTGCAGTTTGGCGCTAACGAGGACTTTGATAAGTACCCCAGAGCGCTCGGTATCGATTCGAACCTGCTGGCCGAGCATGAGGTTGACGTGCTGTTTGCACCAAGCCCAGCAGAGGTTTACCCAACCGCAAATCCAGTCAAGCAGCTCAAAGCCGGAGTGATCGGGCAAAAGTTTGAGGGTGAGATTCGTCCGGGTCATTTCGATGGCATGTTGACCGTGGTGAATCGACTTTTCGACATCGTTCAGCCAGACAGTGCATTCTTTGGACAAAAAGATGCCCAGCAGGTGGCGCTGGTCAAACAGATGTTGAATCAGCAGGTCTCCCTGGGTCAGCGCTCGCCAATAGAACTCGTGGTGGGTCCAACCATCAGGAGTGAAGCCGGCTTGGCGCTGTCCTCGAGAAACAAGTTCCTGCGCGCGGAAGATATGCCTGCTGCGTTGTCTTTGAGCCGAGGTTTATTCGCGGGAGCCAAAGGCCGGACCAGGGAAGAAGTGATTGATCTGGCAAGGGCAGAGATTTCTTCGCAGGCTAAACTTGAGTATCTAGAGCTAGTCGATGCCGATAGCTTTGAACCAACTGAACCTGGGCAATCTTTGGCGGTACTTATTGTGGCGGCCAAAGTTGGCGAGGTTCGACTGATTGACAATGTCTACATTGATAGGAAATCGTGAGCGAACAAGAGATTGAGGTCGATGACCTGCCAGAGCAGATCGCCGTTCGCATGCAAAAGCGCGAGCGTCTGAACCAAAGCTCAAGCGCTTACCCGGTTTCGCTGCCAATCACTCACACCATTGAGGCCGTTCGTGCCCACTATCCAAATCTCGAGGCCGACATCGCAACCGGCGACGAGGTCGGGCTTGCCGGTCGAATCATGTTCTTGCGCAACACCGGAAAGCTTTGCTTCGCAACCTTGCAGTCTGGAACTGGAGAGCGCATCCAGGCCATGATCTCGCTCGACAAGGTGGGCGAGCAAGAGCTGGAATCTTGGAAAGAGTTGGTTGACCTAGGCGATCACGTCTTTGTCAGCGGCGAGGTAATCACCTCAAAGCGCGGTGAGCTAAGCATCTTGGCAAACAAGTGGCTAATGGCTGCCAAGACCATCAGACCGCTGCCTAACTTGCACAACGAATTGGGAGAAGAGTTCCGGGTTCGTCACCGCTACATCGATCTGATTGTTCGCGACCGCGCTCGCGAAGTGGTAAAAATTCGCTCCGAGGTGATGCAGTCGCTGCGAAACACCTTTGCCAACCGAGCATTCATGGAGGTTGAAACTCCAATGCTTCAGGTGGTGCACGGTGGTGCTTCGGCTCGTCCATTCAAGACCCACTCGAACGCTTTTGACACCGAGCTTTTCCTACGTATTGCCCCTGAGCTTTTCCTAAAGCGTGCCGTTGTCGGCGGTCTTGAGCGAGTCTTTGAAGTCAACCGCAACTTTAGGAACGAGGGTGCCGACCGCACTCACTCGCCGGAGTTCGCGATGCTTGAGGCATACGAGGCATACGGTGACTACAACACCATGGCAGATCTGACTCAAGAGATTATTCAGAACGCTGCGATGGACGTCTTTGGCACCCACCAGGTGGCACTTGACGACGGCACCGAGAATGACCTGGGTGGCGTTTGGCCACGGGTTTCAATGTTTCACTCGCTATCCGAGGCAGCCGGAGTTGAGATCACCCCGCAGACCGACATCGCAGAACTGAAGAAACTTGCCAAGAGCGTAGAGATCGACATCGAGCACCCGCTGCACGGCAAGTATGTAGAAGAGCTCTGGGAGCACTTCGTAAAGCCCGGTCTAGACCGTCCAACCTTCGTAACCGACTTCCCGGTAGACACCTCTCCACTAACTCGCGATCACCGCTCAATTCCAGGTGTGGTTGAGAAGTGGGATCTTTACATCCGCGGCTTCGAACAGGCCACCGGCTACTCAGAATTGGTTGACCCGGTAATTCAGCGTGAGCGCTTTATGGCCCAGATGGAGCTTGCCAAGGCTGGAGATCCAGAGGCGATGAAGTTGGATGAAGAGTTCCTTAAGGCTTTGGAATTCGGCATGCCACCTTCGGGCGGTATGGGCATGGGTATTGACCGACTTTTGATGAGCTTGACCGGTCTCGGTATTCGCGAAACCATCCTGTTCCCATTGGTGAAGTAGGGATTATGACTACCGGTGACTTGCTGCTC
>CAZZHB010000056.1:0-9239 GCA_964653615.1 uncultured Aquiluna sp. | reverse complement strand
GCTGGTTTTCTCGCGCTTGGTTTTCTAGGCGGTGGGGTCTTTGAAGCCATGCGAACAAGTTAGCAAGGCTTTTGGACAATTAGCCCTAGGCAGGGCGGGAGGAGTGAACAACGATGGGGATGATCATTGGCTTTCTGCGATGCGCCTTTGCCACCCAACCACCGATTGTTCGGCGAATAACCTGCTGCATCGTGTAGGTGTCTCTAACACCCTCAACCGCAGCTCTCTCGAGAGCTCTTTCAATCTCCGGCAGAATGTCATCGAAGACGTGATCATCCTCGGCGTAAGCCCTGGCTCGAATCTCTGGGCCTTCAACCACCTTGCCGGTGATTGGGTCGATAACCGCAAAGATGGAAATGAAACCCTCTGCAGCCAAAATTCTGCGGTCCTTGAGGTCCTCATCGGTAATCTTGCCTACAGTTTTACCGTCCACGTAGAGCATGTCGCATGGCACCTGACCGACCACCCTAGCGACACCGTCCGAAAGATCAATAACCGCTCCGTCTTGGACGATCAGGGTCTGCTGGGCTGGAACACCGGTCTGGATCGCAAGCTTGGCGTTGGCATGAAGATGCCTAGCCTCACCGTGAATTGGAAGCACATTTTTTGGCTTGAGGATGTTGTAGCAGTAAAGCAACTCACCTGCCGCTGAGTGTCCAGACACGTGAACTTTAGCGTTGCCCTTGTGAACCACATTCGCACCTAGGCGAATCAACCCATCAATGACTCGATAGACGGCATTCTCATTTCCAGGAATCAACGATGATGCCATGAGTACGGTGTCACCCTCGCCGATGATGATTCGGTGATCGCGATTTGCGATCCTAGAAAGCACCGCCATCGGCTCGCCCTGGCTGCCGGTGGACATCAACACGATTCTGTTATCTGGAATCTCATCAATGTCGTTCAAGTCAACAATCAAACCAGTTGGGACTCGAAGGTAACCGAGTTCGGCAGCGATACCCATGTTTCGTACCATGCTGCGGCCCACAAAAGCCACCTTGCGGTTGTTGGCTTCTGCCGCGTCAAGCACCTGCTGCACGCGGTGAACGTGTGACGAGAAGGACGCGACAACCACCTTGCCGGGAGTCTTGCTAATCACATTCTCGATAACTGGACCAATCTCACGCTCCAGCGGAGTGAAGCCTGGGACATCGGCGTTAGTGCTGTCGACCATGAAAAGATCCAGGCCCTCTTCGCCGATGCGGGCAAAGGTCCTCAGATCTGTCAATCGGCCATCCAGCGGCAGCTGATCCATCTTGAAGTCGCCGGTTGCCAAGACCGTGCCGGCAGCGCTTCTAATAATCACAGCCAAGGAATCTGGAATCGAGTGATTTACAGCCACGAATTCGAGGTTAAACGGACCCAGCTGCTCGACTTGACCCTCTTTCACGGTGTGTGAAAACGGGGTGATTCTGTGCTCTTTTAGCTTGGCTTCAACCAGTGCCAAGGTGAGCTTTGAGCCGATTAGCGGGATGTCTTTTCGCATGGCCAACAAATAAGGAACACCGCCGATGTGATCCTCGTGACCATGGGTGAGTACTGCTCCCACGATACGGTCTAGCTTGTCTTCGAGGTAGCCAAAGTCCGGCAAAATCAGATCGACACCGGGCTGTGTTTCCTCGGGAAAAAGAACTCCACAGTCCAAAATCATGATTTGACCGTCAAGCTCAAAGACGGTCATATTTCGGCCAATTTCACCAATGCCACCAAGTGGGATGATGCGCAAAACACCGGGCTTAAGTGGCGCTGGGGGTGAAAATTCCACTAGCGAGTAGTTCCTGCCACCTTGGGCAATGCTCCACCAGCGGCGGCGTTTCGGTCTGGCCTGAAGTTATCAAAGCTCAATCCAGGAACTGCGACTACCTGATCAATTCCACTCTCAATCGCGGCGGCCTCGTGATCCTCTGGCCCAACCAGAGGCAGTCGAACTCGTGGGGAGTTGATTAGGCCTAAACCATGCAGCACGTACTTAGCCGCAACCGTGCCCGGCACATGAGTCATAATCGCGCGCTGCAGAGGCTCGAGCGAGTTGTGAACCTTCAAAGCGGCATGGAAGTCGTTCTGGTTCGTGGCGTCCACCATCGCACGGTAGGCATGCGGGGCTAGGTTTGCCGTGACACCAATCAGTCCGGTTGCACCGATTGCTAGGTGCGGTAGGACGTTTGAATCATCCCCCGAGAAATACATCAAACCCGTCTCAAGCATCAATCTTGAAGCCTGAGCTAAATCACCCTTGGCGTCCTTGATGGCAACAATGTTTGGGTGCTTTGCAGCCCTGTGGAAAGTGTCGTAAGAAATTGCCACACCAGTGCGGCCGGGGATGTCATACAAGATCACCGGAAGGTCGGTGGCATCCGCAATCAACCTAAAGTGCGTGAGGATTCCGGCCTGGGTTGGCTTGTTGTAGTAAGGGGTGACAATCATTACGCCATCGGCGCCGGCCTTTTCGCTGGCCTTGTAAAGCTGCATCGCGTGCGCAGTTTCGTTTGATCCACCACCGGTGATGATCTTGGCGCGACCTGCTGATACCGACTTACCAACCTCAACGAGCTTGATCTTCTCTGCGTCTGTGAGGGTCGAGGTCTCACCGGTTGTTCCGGTAACTACAACACCATCAGCACCATTAGAAATCACGTAATCGATGTGACGCTCAACGGCATCCCAGTCGACCTCACCTTCGGCGGTCATCGGCGTTACCAGCGCGACTAGCACCTGCCCGAAAAGGTCTCGTTGTTTTTGAACCATTGCCCTAGCCTACCTGCAAGGCAAAGGTGCGGCCAAGCGATAATCTTGGTAGCTGTGCGCCAACGACGGCTTCTAATTGCGGATTCAACCGCTGAAAAATGGTTTCGCAACTTACTCGCGGGACTGACTGTTGCGATTGTTGCACTCCCCTTGGCTTTGGCTTTTGGTATCGGGTCTGGTCTCGGTGCTCAAGCTGGTCTAACTACCGCGATCATCGCCGGTGCCTTGGCGGCTCTATTTGGTGGCAGCCGATTGCAAGTATCAGGTCCAACCGGCGCCATGACAGTTGTGTTGATTCCCATTGTTTCGAGTTTTGGACCGGCGGCCATATTGCAGGTGGGTCTTATGGCCAGCGGATTTTTGGTCCTGGCGGCCATGCTTCGATTGGGGCGGCACATTCACAAACTTCCAACCTCACTAATTGAGGGCTTCACTGCGGGAATTGCACTAGTGATAGCTCTGCAACAGGTGGCGTTTGTCCTCGGGGTGGAGCTTAGGTCAAGTGACCACATTTGGCAGTCGGTCTTCGAAGAGATTCAGAGTTGGTTCGGGCAGCCGCAGTTCACGCCAATTCTTGTGGGCTCTTTCGTCGCACTCATCAATATCTTTGGCGCTAACCGCTGGCCCCGACTTCCACTCGCGCTGATCACAATCGTGCTGGCGACTGGGGTCGCACACCTACTTGATCTCGGCCTAGAGAAAATTGGCACCCTGCCAAGCACGATCGCGAGTCCGCAGCTGGAGTTTCTTAATGCCGGCAATTGGCTAGCTCTCGTACCACCTTCACTTGCCGTTGCATTCTTGGCTGGGTTGGAGTCGCTGCTCTCGGCCAAAATTGCAGATCGTGCCTCAGGTCAAGAACCTCATCAGCCAAATCGCGAACTATTTGGTCAAGGGATTGCAAATTTAGTTGTGCCTTTTTTTGGCGGTGTTCCAGCAACGGCCGCGCTGGCACGAACGGCCGTGAACGTCAAAGCTGGAGCTTCATCAAGACTTGCCGCGGTGAGTCACTCGGTATTTCTTGCAATCTTTGTGCTTCTGCTTTCCGATTTGATTGCGCAAGTGCCATTGGCTGCGCTCGGTGGAGTGCTAATTGCCACTGCCTATCACATGATTCGAATTGAAGAACTTCGAAAAACTGCCCGGCAATCCAGACTGGACGCAGCAGTTTTGATAATCACGCTACTTGCAACGGTGATTCTCGACCTGATAAGTGCCTTACTAATCGGGTTAGTGCTTTACCTAAGTCTCAAAAAGACTCGACTGTCACGCCGGACAATTGCTATCGATGAGGAAGAAACCCTAGGAGACTAGGGGGCAACCCGGCCGTTGGCATTGAAGGACTCGTAAGTCAGTGGCATCAACTCAGCCCAGAAGTCTTCCATTTTCTCCGCAACCATCTCAATCTCACGCTGTGGGAAAGACGGGAAGTGGGTTCCCTCACGCTGGGTGCGCAATGAAAGGAAGTTCATCAGAGAACGTGAATTCATGGTCACGTACATGCTCGAATAAATGTTCAGCGGCAGCACGATTCGCGCTACTTCTCTTGCCACGCCGGCCTCCAACATGCGCTGGTAAGCCTCGTATGCCGCACGAGTGACAGCCATAGTCTCCTGCTGAACTAAAGCAGTCTGCTCTGCGGTGCCGTCCTGGAACTCATAGTGACCAGGCTTTCCAACCTGGATCAGCTTGCGCTCAGGGCCTGGAACATAGAAAACCGGGCGAAGCTCACGGTAGCGACCAGACTCCTCGTTGTAGCTTGCAATGCGGTGACGCATGAACTCGCGGAATACGAAGATTGGGGCCTGCACATAAAAGGTCAGTGAGTTGTGCTCAAACGGGGATCCGTGGCGATCACGCATCAGGTAGTTAATCAGACCCTTGTCGCGCTTTGCAGTGTCGGCATCGGAACTCTTAGCACCCTCGAGAGTTTGCTCGCCCTGAGTCGAGACTCTGGCTGCAAAAAGCACGTCTGCATCATTCGCGGATGCGCGCACCAGTTCAACGGTTACATCGGATCTAAATTGAATTTCACTCACAAGTCACAAGCCTAGAGGAGGCAAAAAGTAAAAAAGCGCAACACTCCGCAACTGCCCCCTGCAATCACTTACCCTTGGGAGGTGGAAATCTCCGGCATCTACCTAGCGCTTGGCCTTTTGGGCCTCACGCTCATCGCCGGCATCTTCTACAAGCTCTCCGCGGGTAGCGGCCGGAGCGTGCAGCGAAGTCAGGCAATTGACCTAGCGGCAATCGGTGCAGCCAAAAATGGCTTCCCGGTCAAAGAACTAGGTAAGAGTGCGACGCTGCTGCAGTTTTCAACCGAATACTGCGGACAATGCCCGACCGTTAGACGCTCACTTTCGCAAATCGAGTATCGAACCGGTGGCGTGCTCCATGCCGAAGTAGACCTCACGGATAGATTGGATTTGGCGGCCAAATTCAAGGTTTCGCAGACCCCAACCGTGTTTATCCTCAACGACAAAGGCGAGGTAACATTCCGTGTGAGCGGAGTTCCAAAAGCCGGCGTTA
Organism: uncultured Aquiluna sp.; assembly: GCA_964653615.1. Taxonomy (GTDB): domain Bacteria; phylum Actinomycetota; class Actinomycetes; order Actinomycetales; family Microbacteriaceae; genus Aquiluna. The sequence continues at coordinate 3,962 of CAZZHB010000056.1, read as the reverse complement.
TCCAACAAGAACTAACCAAGTTAGGAATCAAATGAGTGCAGAACTAATCGATCCACGTGGTCCTAGATTTGGTGCGGCCATCACCAGCGCGCTCTCGCTGACTGCCTTTGGAATTGCCCTAAGCGTCAACTATTTCTCGGCTTATCCGCTGATTGTGCTTTTGGCACTGCTATTCAGCTGGAGCGTATTCAGCCCCAAGAATCACCCATACGCGTTGACTTTCAAGAACCTAGTTCGCCCTAGACTTGCCGCTCCCAGCGAGCTGGAAGATGCTCGTCCACCGCAGTTCGCTCAGAAGGTCGGGCTGGGCTTTGCTCTTTTGGGCTTGGTGGGATTCTGGTTTGCGCCAGTCCTGGTGGCAGTAAGTGCTGGGTTTATCTTCTTCGCGGCATTTCTAAATGCCTTTTTCAACTTCTGCCTTGGATGTCAGATGTACTTGGGTCTAAAGCGCTTTGGAGTCATTCGCTAGTTTGATGGCTTTGCGGATCGTCTTGCGCGCACGCTTACGATCACCGGAAGCGTCGTAGCACTCCCCTAGTCGGAACCACAGCTCCCAATTCTCGAGGTCTTTGGAGACCAAGGCTTTGATGCGCTCAAACTCAACCTGGGCACTGTCTTTGGTTGGTTTGCCACTTGGTCGAAGTTCAAATTGAAGTTCAGGTTGAGTATTGGACCTAGCCAATTTCTCGGCATCAATGCCGAACTTGACCTCGGTGAGAATGGCCCAAGCCGCTACCAGCGGCAACACCAGCATTCCAGCGCCCATCGACTTGGCAACCCAGGTGTCCTCCAGCAAAAGCAGGACGGCTTTCTGACCTAGAAGAACCACGTAGATGACAGCCAAAGCTGTCATTACCAAGGCCCAGATTTTTGCTGACACTAGTGGGAAACTACCCGATCTAGACCAACGGTTAGACCTGTGCAGTTTTGGGCAAACAGGATGCTGCGGCGAATGCCCTCGGCATAGGCGTGGTGAGATGAAACCTCGTGTGAGATAGTCAAGAGCTCGTCACCGGCACCAAAGATGACATCCTGCTTGGCAGAAACGCCCTTGAGTCGCAACGAGTGAATTGGGACCCCGGAGACCACCTGGCCACGTGCTGGTTGATCAACTCCAGGAATTAGCGGCTGCACCATCTCCTTGCGAGCTTCGGCAATCTGCTCTGCGGTTCTAACCGCGGTTCCAGACGGCGAATCAACCTTGCCGGCGTGGTGTGCCTCGACGATTTCGATTGAGTCAAAGTACCTGGCCGCAACCGCCGAAAATTGCTGAGCTAGCATCGAGCCAATCGAGAAATTTGGAACAACTACAACACCCGCCTGAGGGTGATTCGAGAGCAATTGGCTAAGTCCCTGCAGGTGCAGCTGGCTCCAGCCCGAGGTGCCGACCACGATCTTCAAATTGTTCTGAATTGCGAATTCAACAATCTTTGGGCTCACATCTGGAAGCGTAAAGTCGAGCACCACATCTGCGCCCAGCATCTGCGACAGCTCCGATTTAGAACCCAGGGCAGCGTGCAGCTTGAGATTTGCGTCGGCATCGATTAGGTCAATTGCCAGACTGCCCATTCGGCCACTTGCGCCAACTACCGCTACAGAGATCATGCTGATAAACCTATCAAGCCAATTCCTCAAGGTGGGCAAGACCTTCACCAACAGCAATCAGCGACGATGGTGATGAAATGATCCGCTGGGCAACTTCTTGAACATCCGCAAGGCTTACGGCACGGAACCGCTCCATTACCTCAGATACCGAAAGGTACTCCCCCGTCCCAATCTCTGCCGAGAGCAGGCGGTTCATTCTTGCGATTGAGCTCTCATAGCGAAGCGCTAACCCACCGGTGATGTTTCCTAGCGCGAGGTCATACTCTGCCTGGGTTACACCACCATCTGCCAAATCTCGGAAAATCTCCCACATCAACCTGGTCACCACAACGGCGTTTTCTGGGTTGGTACCGGCATAAATGCCGTAGTAGCCGGCGTCTGCATAACCTTGCTGGTAAGAGTAGGTGGAATAGGCCAAGCCGCGCTCTTCGCGGATCGCCTGGTAGAGCCTGGATGACATTCCGCCACCGAGAATCGTGTTCATGATTCCAAGGGCATAGCGGGCCTCGTCATTGCCACGAATGCTCTGAAAGCCCAAGAGCACATTTGCTTGTGCCACATCTTTAGCTATGAATCTAAACTTCTGAGCCTGACCGAGCTCAGCATCAAACTGCGCACGACGGGGGTTTGGAGCAGAAGGTGCAGACCAATCAACCCTTGCCAGCTCCTGCTTGACTAAATCGACCACCTGTTCGTGGCTTGCGCCACCGGCAACGGTGACCACTAGATTCTCAGGGCGATAGTGCTTTAGGTAGTGCTCAAACACAGAGTCGCGGTCAACCGCGTTGATGGTGTCTTCGGTTCCGCCAATTGGGCGACCAAGCTCATGGTTGGGCAAAAGAGCTTCTGCGAGGGCTTCGTGGGCAACATCTTCGGGATCGTCCTCGTTCATCGCGAGTTCTTCAAGAATTACCGTGCGCTCGACCTGAAAATCTGAATCGTCAATTCTCGCCGAGGTAAACATGTCCACCAGTAGGTCCATGGCCAGCGGCAGCGCAGAGTTTTGGACCCTGGCGTAGTAACTGGTGTATTCCTTGGCGGTTGCGGCGTTGGAGGAGCCACCTACCGAGTCAAAGGCCACGGAGATGTCCTTCTGACCGCGACGCTTGGTGCCTTTGAATAAAAGGTGCTCTAAAAAGTGCGTTGAACCGAAGTGCCCTCCGGTTTCATCGCGCGAACCAACGGCAACCGATGCAGAAATCGCAACCGACGGAGCGCCCGGAACTTCTTCCGTAAGAATGCGAACACCGCTGGGCAGCACCGAGCGAGAAACTCGGGCTGCCTCAGCGGTGAACGACTGTGACTTATCTAATTCGAAGAGCAAGTCTTACTCTGCTTCCGCAGCGCTCTCTTCGCCCTCGATGACCGGGGATAGCGATAGCTTGCCGCGGTCATCGATCTTGGTGATCTCAACCTGAAGCTTCTGACCAACTTCGAGTACGTCTTCAACGTTCTCAACGCGCTTGCCGCCAGAGATCTTCTTTAGCTCAGATACGTGCAGTAGGCCGTCCTTGCCAGGCATTAGCGAGATGAAGGCACCGAAGGTGGCTAGCTTGACAACGGTACCCAGGAAGCGCTCACCGATCTCAGGAACGTGTGGGTTCGCAATGGCGTTGATCGCAGCCTTTGCAGCCTCAGCGCTCTGGCCGTTGGTGGCACCAATGTAAACGGTTCCGTCGTCCTCGATCGAGATCTCAGCTCCGGTGTCTTCCTGGATCTGGTTGATCATCTTGCCCTTTGGTCCGATAACCTCACCGATCTTGTCGATAGGAATCTTCACCGCGATAACGCGTGGAGCGTAAGGCGATAGCTCGTCTGGCTCGTCGATCGCCTCTAGCATCACGTCAAGGATGTAGTTTCTAGCTTCCTTGGCCTGAGTTAGCGCGCCAGCCAAAACCGAAGCTGGAATTCCGTCCAACTTGGTGTCTAGCTGAATAGCGGTTACGAACTCGCGAGTACCGGCAACCTTGAAGTCCATGTCACCCAGTGCATCTTCTGCACCCAGGATGTCGGTCAATGCTGCGTACTGAACCTTGCCGTCAACGGTGTCCGAGATCAGACCCATTGCGATACCTGCAACTGGTGCACGAAGTGGCACACCCGCGTTTAGTAGCGAAAGGGTTGATGCACAAACCGATCCCATAGAAGTTGAACCGTTAGAGCTCAATGCCTCGGAAACCTGACGGATGGCGTATGGGAAGTCCTCACGCTTTGGAAGAACTGGCACAAGTGCGCGCTCTGCCAATGCTCCGCGACCGATCTCGCGGCGCTTTGGAGAACCAACGCGACCAGTCTCGCCGGTGGAGTAAGGAGGGAAGTTGTAGTGGTGCATGTAGCGCTTCGAGGTCTCAGGGCTC
>CAZZHB010000055.1:0-9297 GCA_964653615.1 uncultured Aquiluna sp. | reverse complement strand
CTCGCTTGGGGGGAAGATTGCCCCAGCCGGAAGGTTTGCTCGCAAGAACTACTACTACCCAGACCTCGCCAAGAACTTTCAGACCTCGCAGTATGACGAGCCAATCGCTTACGAGGGCAAGATCAACATCGAGCTAGAAGATGGCGAAGTGTTTGAGGTTCTGATTGAGCGAGCCCACATGGAGGAAGACGCTGGAAAGCTAACTCACGTCGGTGGCGCTACCGGTCGTATTCAGGGAGCGGAATACTCTCTGGTGGACTACAACCGTGCTGGTGTTCCACTGGTTGAGATTGTCACCAAGCCAGTATTCGGCGCAGGCGCTAAGGCACCTGAGCTTGCTGCGGCCTACGTTCACGCAATTCGCGACATCGTAAAGAGCATGAATGTGTCCGATGCTCGCATGGAGCGTGGAAATGTGCGCTGCGATGCCAACGTGTCGCTTCGCCCGAAGGGCCAGCAGAAGCTTGGCACTCGCACCGAAACCAAGAACGTAAACTCATTGCGTTCGGTTGAGAATGCCGTTCGCTACGAGATTCAGCGTCAGGCTTACATCTTGGCTAATGGTGGCACCATCACCCAGGAGACCAGGCACTGGCACGAGGACCGTGGTTACACTTCAGCGGGTCGTCCAAAGTCTGATGCCGATGACTACCGTTACTTCCCAGAACCGGATCTAGTCCCAGTCCAGCCTTCTGAGGCTTGGATTGAAGAGATCCGCGCAGCCTTGCCTGAGAACCCAGCACTGCGCCGCAAGCGTCTTATGCAGGCCTGGGGCTTTGCTGAGCTTGAGTTCCGCGATGTTGTGAACTCTGACCTACTTGACCAGGTAGAGGCCACGGTTGCAGCCGGTGCTGCTCCTCAGGCAGCGCGCAAGTGGTGGACCGGAGAGTTGGCTCGTGTTGCAAACTCCGAGGGCGTGGCAGTCCAAGATCTAAGCATTACACCTAGCCAGGTTGCCAAGATTCAAAAGCTAATCGATGCCGGTGAACTCACCGACCGCATGGCGCGCGACGTGGTTGCTGGTGTGCTTGCTGGTGAAGGCGAGCCCGAGGCAGTTATCGAAAAGCGTGGCTTGAAGGTGGTTTCCGATGACGGAGCTCTAATTGCCGCGATCGATGAAGCGCTGGCTAAGCAGCCAGACGTTCTCGAGAAGATCCGCGAAGGCAAGGTTCAGGCTGCCGGTGCGGTAATCGGTGCGGTCATGCAGGCAATGCGTGGCCAGGTCGATGCTGCCCGGGTCCGAGAGTTGATTCTCGAACGAGCTAAGTAGCTTTGAAAAGCAAAAAGACCGAGGAGAAATCCTCGGTCTTTTTCTTTTGGGGTGAGTAACGGGACTTGAACCCGCGGCCCCCTGGACCACAACCAGGTGCTCTACCAGCTGAGCTATACCCACCATGTCTGGCAAGCCAGAACGGGTTAGATTCTATCAGCGCTCAGGGAATTAGCTATACCCTTTGCAGTTTCCGAATCTGGACCAGGTTCGGGAACCAAAATCGTTTTGCGATAGTAGCGAAGCTCTTGGATTGATTCGAGAATGTCTGCCAATGCTCGATGATTGCCGGTTTTCTTTGGCAGTTGGAAGTAAACCCTTGGGAACCAGCGACGAGAAAGTTCCTTGAGGCTCGAGACATCGATGTTGCGATAGTGCAGGAAACTATCCAGCTGGGGCATCTGTCGGTTGAGGAACATTCGGTCGGTGCCGATGGAGTTTCCAGCTAGGGGAGCGGTGCGCTCATCCTTGACCCACTGCTTGATGTATTCCAAAACTTGAGCTTCTGCTTGTGCCATGCCAATGCCGTTTGGGATTTCTGTTATCAGTCCAGACTCAGTGTGCATTTCGCGAACAAAGTCACCCATGTTTCCCATTGCCTTGTCGCTTGGTTTGATGACCAGCTGAAGACCTGGATCTTGGACATTCAGCTCGCCATCGGTCACAACGACACCAATCTCGCAGATCTCGTCCACAGAGATCTCGAGTCCGGTCATCTCGCAGTCGACCCAAACAATGTAGTCAGCCATTGGTTTCTAGTCTCCGGAGTGGCGAGAGTTCTTGGCAGCCTTCTTCTGAGCCTTGAGCTCGGCCTTTTCGGCTTTGCGCTGGGCCTTTAGTTCCTTGGCTGAAGGTGCGGCGACTACCGGGTTCTCGCTGGTCAAAAAGTCCAAGGACTCTTCAACTGGCTGAATCGCTGCAATTGGAGCAGTGTCAGTCTTTGACTCGCTCCACTGCATAGTCGCTTCACTATCTAGCTCAACCTCATCTTGCGAGATTGACCAAGACAGGTTAGGTGTCTCAGCAGGCTTTGCTGGCGTGAAGGTCTCGGCGATTGCTTCGGCCAAAGCGTCCTCTGTAACCTCCTCGGAGAAGCTTGGGGCCTCAACCACCTGCGGTGCAACTTGAGTCACTGGCTCGGAGCTAACTTGTTCAGGCTTGACGGTCTCTGGAACTTGAGCAGCTGGCGCGCTCGCGACCGCTGCCTTAGCCTCCGCTTTGGACTGCTTCTTCTCGGCCTTCTTGGCCGCCTTCGCCTCACGGCGGGCGATTCGAAGTGCCTTGCGCTCCTTGCGACCCTCAACCAGCCAGTAGAGGGTTGGAACCAGGATCAAGGTGAGCAGAGTTGAGGAGAACAGACCGCCGATTACAACAATCGCTAGAGGCTGGGAGATGAATCCCGAGTTACCGGTTAGTCCCATAGCCATTGGCGTGAGGGCGAAAATGGTAGCTAGGGCGGTCATCAGGATCGGACGCAATCTCTGGCGTGCTCCTGAGACCAAAGAGTCCTCAACCGAACGGCCATCCTTGCGGTATTGGTTCACCAGGTCGATCAACACAATCGCATTGGTTACCACAATTCCAATCAGCATCAACATACCGATTAGCGCTGGAACGCCTAGTGGCGTATCCGTTAGCAATAGCAGACCCAGCGCACCGGTAGCGGCGAACGGAATCGAAACCAATAGCAATAGCGGTTGGATCAGCGAGCCAAAGGTCGCAACCATAACCACGTAAACAATTGCGATCGCAGCAAGTAGCGCAAGCCCCAGCTGCTGGAAGCTTTCGGCCTGGTCGGCAGCAGCTCCACCAATGGTGGCGGTCACGCCAGCAGGCAGTTCAACTGAATCTAGCTTGGTGGTGATGTCCAAAGTGATGGCGCCGAGGTCATCGCCCTCTGGAGCGATGGAAACCTTTGCGGTGCGGTTTCCCTCCTTGGAGGTGATCGAAGTTGGTTTTAGAACCTCTTCAACCGATGCAATGCTGTCCAGTCTGACTAAACCGGTGAAGGATGGGATGACAAGGGCTCTAATCTCATCGATGCTCTCAGGAACATTGGCACCCGAGACGTAAACCGACACATCGTTACCTTCGATGCTGACTCGACCGATTGGGCTTGGGCGAAGTTGAGAAGCAACAATGCCCGTGACTTGGGTCTCCGAGAAGCCCAGCGCTGCAGCCTTTTCGCGGTCCACGACAACTTCGAGAACACGCTCGTCGGCATCCAGGGTGCTGGTAACGCCAGAAGTGTTTGGAACGCTCTCCATCTCGGTGGTCAAGATGTCAACTGCTTCTTGCAGTAGGTCGTTGTCGCTCGAGGAAACCTCAATGTCGATGGTCTCGGAAGATCCGAAACCGGCACCAGAGGCGATGGTTAGGTCTGAATCCGCAGGCACATCGAGATCCAAAACCTTAGTCTTCACGGCCTCAACGTCAACCTTTTCGTCAACCTGGACTGTGATTGAGATACCAGAGGCAGCGGCACCGAAGGCGACGCGGCCATCAGCAGCAGAACCGATGGTGGCCTGAACAACCTTTACGCCATCCAGATCCATGATCTTCTGCTCAAGCTCGTTTGACGCCTTGTCTTGCTCCTCCAAAGTGGTTGAAGCAGGCATTGATAGACGCGCGATGAACTGAGTCGAGCCAGCTCCGTCAATGAAGTTGGTTTTTAACTGTGGAACTAGCGAGAAAGTGAACCCCAGAATCAACAGTGATGCGAGGAGAGTCAGCCATGGGTGACGACGAGTTCCATTGAGCATCGGCAAATAGCCGCGCTGAAGTATTGACTTCTTCTCTCGCTCTTCCTCGGCGTGACGCTGCTTCTTCTCGAAATGCTTAGGGTCAGCTTCTTTTAGAGCTACCAAGCGCTTTGGCATTCTGAGGAACCAGTAAGCCAGCACCGGAACGATGGTAAGCGAGACCAGTAGTGATGCCAGTAGTGAAATAGCAACCGTGAAGGCAAAAGGCCTGAACAGCTCACCGATAAGTCCACCCACCAACGCAATCGGCAGGAATACCGCAACAGTGGTGATAGTGGAAGCGGTGATTGCACCGGAAACTTCCTTGACTGCGGTCAACACAGCTTTCCTGCGCTTCTCGCCATAGCTGAGGTGTCGGTTGATGTTCTCAATAACCACAATCGAGTCATCGACCACACGACCAATCGCGATGGTGAGGGCTCCAAGGGTCAGGATGTTTAACGAGTAATCGGCGGTCTGCAAGCCGATAAAGGTTATTAGCACCGAGGTTGGGATTGAGATCGCGGTGATGATCGTGGACTTAACGGAGAACAGGAAGATCAAGATGACAATCACTGCGAAGGTAAGACCCAAAAGGCCTTCGGTGGTTAGGTCCTTGATGGACTTCTGGATAAATGGCGCCTGGTCCAAGGTGGTCACGATGGTGACATCGCCGCCTAGGGCAGATTCTAGATCCGGAATCAATTCCTGAACATCCGTTGACACTGCAACTGTGTTCGCATCTGGGGTCTTGGTGATTGCAACCGCTAGTGACTGCTTGCCGTTAGTTCTTGCAATCGAGGTGACCGGTGAATCTTCGTAGGCAACTTCGGCTACATCGCCGATGGTCACGACATTGCTTGAGCTACCGCCCACAAGTGGCAAAGCTTCAATCGCCTCGACGCTGTCAACAGCCGAGCCCATCTGAATAGCTATGGAGCCCTTGTCATCGGTAAGGGTTCCAACTGGGAGCACCAAGCCGTTTGCAGTTAGCGCGGTTGCGATGTCTCGCTGGCTAAGGCCAGCGGCAGCCAAACGAATTGGGTTTAGGGTCAGGTTCAACTGCTTGGAAATCGCTCCCGAAACAGCAACGTCACGCACTCCATCAACCTGCTGGAAAATGCTTGGAGCACTTTGCTCAAGCTGACGACCAAGTGCCTCGTTATCTCCAGAGTTAGCCGAAACAGCCAAGATGATGATCGGCACAGAGTCGAAAGAGCCGGAGAGCACCTGCGGATCAACATCCTGAGGCAGTGAGGCCTGCACCCGGCTTATTGCGTTGTTCAATCGCTCAGTGGCCTGGGCCGTGGTGGTTCCAAATTCGAACGAGACCCGAATAACTGATAAACCCGTGGTTGAGGTGACGGTTGTGGACTCAAGGTTTTCTAGACCCAAGACCGCATTCTCGATAGGCACTGAGACTTGCTTGTCTACAACCTCAGGAGATGCTCCAGCATATGAAGTGACAATAGCTGCCGAGGGAATCTCGATAGAGGGAATTAGCTCTTGCTTGAGGCTGCCCAGGGAGAGAAAGCCGAATGCCGCGATTATCACGGTAATCAGCGCTACCACTGCACGATTAGCAAGAGAAAGCTTGGAAAGAACGAACAACTTCAACCTCGAATGTTTAGGTGACTAGTTAAAACAGCCAACTAGCAAGATTACTCCCAATTGGCACCTAAATTTCGGACTTGGGGAGAACTCTCAGCCGCCCAAGATCAAAGCGCTTAGTACTTCAACGCTTTTATAAATCGAACCGGGTTACCAAAGCGGTGGGCGGTTATAGCAACAGCCTGCTCCTTGAAGTAGGGGAGCAGTTCGATGTAACCGGACTCGGTTGGCTTTTGGTCGTAAATAGCAATTTCACAGCTTGCCAGCGCAGAGTCATGATTGACCTTAGAGCCAGCTCCTATCAAACGAACCCGAGTTTGGGTTCCGCTGATTCTAGATAACCACTGCTCTTCGGTTTCAATTTTGACGTTCACGCCGAGCTTGCGAAGTGGCTTCAGCAAGCGCTCAGGGATTTCAAATGCCGAGACGGTTCCATTTCCAACAACTGCCAAGGTGGCAATCGAACGCCAGGAGTCGAATCTTGACGCAGATTCGTTGATCCTCAGTTCGCAATTTGCCGAAAGGTATCGAAGGACATTGATCTCGCTGCGGAGTCCACTGGGGTCAGTTTGCTTAGTGAAATAGTCTCGAAGGGCTGCAATGTCATTTTGCACGCCACGCGTTAGTGATTCCAACTCAGCATCGCCGAGCTCACTCGCGGCGGCTAGCGACAGAATCTGCAGTAGTTGCTTGTTCTTGATCGCCTCGCGATGGGTTGCTTCTTTAGAGCCAAAGTCGCTTAGGGTCGCAAGGTAATTTGGCCCACCGGCTTTGGCGGTTGGACCAATTGAACTTCGCTTCCAGCCACCAAATGGCTGTCGCTGGACGATTGCACCGGTGATAGTGCGGTTTACGTAAAGATTTCCTGCCTGCACCTTAGAAATCCATTCATTGATTTCTAGCGGGTCCAGCGAGTGCAGACCGGCGGTTAGCCCATAGTCAACAGCGTTCTGAATCTCCAGCGCACTCTCAAGGTTGCGGGCGGTCATGATTGACAGCATTGGGCCGAAGTACTCGGTTTTGTGAGATTTGGAACCCGGGCGAACTCCGACGCGAATTCCAGGCGACCAAAGTTTGCCAGAGTCATCTAACTTCTTTGGCTCTAGCAACCAGCTCTCGCCGGGCTCTAGAGTTGTCAGACCCTCGAGAAGCTTGCCTTGAGGGGCTTCGATAACCGGTCCCATTTGAGCCATTGGATCTTGTGGGTGAGCGACGTGAATTGACTTCACGGCATCTTCTAGCTGCCGAATGAATCGCTTGGATTTTGCAACCGAGCCAACCAGAATCACAATCGATGCCGCCGAGCATTTCTGACCGGCATGGCCAAATGCGCTATAAGCGATGTCTTTGACAGCAAGATCAAGGTCTGCGTTTGGAGTGACGATGATGGCGTTTTTTCCGCTGGTCTCGGCGAAGAGCCTTAGGTTCGGATTGAACTTGCGAAATAGCTGCGCGGTCTCAAAGCCACCGGTCAGGATGACCTGATCGATATCCGGATGCGAGATCAACTGAGTTCCAAGGGCACGTTCTTCAAGCTGAATCGGCACCAGTACACCAGCCGGCAGAACTTCGTTTAGCAACTTCGCAACCATCGCACCGCAGCGCGCTGCCTGACCGGCCGGCTTGAACACAACGGCAGATCCCGCAGCGATTGCGGCCAGTGCACTTCCAGCTGGGATTGCTACCGGGAAGTTCCAAGGGGGAGTGACCAGTGTCACTCGTCGTGGGCGAGCAACAGCACCATCGATGCTGGCAAGCCTCTTGGCCTGCTCTGCGTAGTAGTGAGCAAAGTCAATGGCCTCAGAAACTTCTGCATCAGCCTGATCAAAACCCTTGCCGGTCTCGCTCATGGCTACTTCAATTAGGTCTCCGCGATTGCGCTCCAGTAGAACGCCAATTTGGTGCAGAACGGTCGCGCGCTCGTAAGGGTCTCGCTTGCCCCACTGAATACCTGCCGCCTCAGCGGTTGCGATGGCTTGATTCAGAGCAGTCTCAGTCTCCACGTATTGCTCTTCAACCTCGCGCTTACCAAGTCTTGAGGATGCGCTGCGCTTGATGATTTCGTAGGCCCAGATCCTGTTTCCCGCCAGAGCAGGGTCAGTGTCAGGAGCGTTCTCAAAACCTGCTGCGGGAATAACTGCAGAATCGTTGCGACGGTCCTGAAGGCGATTTGGGATCGGAACTTCTTCATCAAGCATCGCCATCGAATTGACGAAGCGATCTCTTTCAATTGCGAATGATTCTTGCTTGCTCAGCTGGAAGGCATTAGATAGGAAGTTCTCCTTACTTGCACCCTCTTCAAGTCGCCGAATCAGGTAGGCGATGGCAACATCGAACTCTTGAGGGTGAACTACCGGTGTGTAAAGAACTAGGGATCCGACACTCTTTCTTACGACCTCGGCTTGTGCCGGCGCCATTCCTAACAGCATCTCGACGTCCATGCCATTGTCGATGCCTCTTTGCTGAGCGAGGGTCCAGGCAAAGGCTAGGTCGAATAGGTTGTGGCCCGCGACACCAATTCGAACGTTCTGAATGCGCTCTGGGGTTAGCGCGTAGTTGAGAACTCGTTTGTAGTTGGCGTCTGCAGCTGCTTTGGACTCAACCGTTGCAAGTGGCCAGCCGTGCATTTCGGCATCTACCTGCTCCATTGGCAAGTTGGCGCCCTTGACAACGCGAACTTTGATCGCTGCGCCACCTGCGAGAACTCGGAGTGCGGCCCACTGCTGCAAATCAATCATCGCGCGCAGGGCATCCGGCAGGTATGCCTGCAGCACGATACCCGCCGACAGATTCTTGAACTGCGGCTTTGACAAAATGCGCTTGAAGACTTCGATCGTTAGGTCTAGATCGTGATACTCCTCCATGTCCAAGTTGATGAACTTGTTTGCACCATCACGCATCGCAAGTTCGTAGAGTGGCGTTAGGCGCTCAACAACTTCTGTTACGTTCTCGTCAAACGCCCACTTTGAGTGCGGTGCAGTGGTTGCCGAGACCTTGAGGGACACGTAATCGACGTCTTTTCGGCTGAGAAGTTCGGCGGTCTTGTTTAGCCTGCGCTTCGCCTCTAAATCTCCTAGAACCGCTTCGCCCAAAAGGTTAATGTTCAGCTTGGCACCGGATCCTTTGATGCGCCTTAGCGCAGGTCCCAACTTTCCCATGGAAGCATCGATCACCAGGTGACTGACCATTTTGCGCAGCACCTTACGGGCAATCGGAACCACGATAAAGGGGAACATCGGGGCAAAAATCGCCCCAAGACTAATCAGCACTCGAAGCGTGAGAGGCAAAAACTTCGGGGTGAGTTTTCTGAGCTGGTTTAGGTTCTTTGCGGCAACTTTTTTATCTTCTGGGCGAATAACTCCGTCCACAAATCCGACTGCAAATTCCAAACCGTTAGCATCCTGCAACAAGCCAGCAAGGCGTTTGGAAGCCTTGGGGGTTGGAAGCTTGGCAGCATCTGCAATCCAGCTCTGGGTCTGAGCAATGGTCGCTTCAATTAGCTCTTCCCGGCCTTGAATTGCAGGAATCTGGGTGGTGGAAAACGACATTGGTCCCCTTGTGAGCGGAATGATTTATGCAGGTTTAACTCTATCCATCTTGGGGCAATAGAATTGGCTTCTTGCCCTCGTAGCTCAGTGGATAGAGCAAGAGCCTTCTAATCTCTTGGTCGCAGGT
>CAZZHB010000054.1:0-9402 GCA_964653615.1 uncultured Aquiluna sp. | reverse complement strand
TTTCTTTTTCTTGTCATAAAAGCTCCAAATCCTACCAACTGAACCTTGTCACCAAGTGCAGCGGTGATCTTGGTCCAGCTTGCCCAGTCGTCCTCAGCCAGTGGGTCCTCGATGGAAACCAGTGGGAAGCGAGCAAGTAGGTCAGCGTAGTAGGCGATCATCTCGTCGCTGGAAAGCTGCTTGCCCTCGAAGTTGTACTTGCCAGTCTTCTCGTCATAGAACTCAGTGGCTGCGACGTCCAAAGCCAAGGCAATTTCGGTGCCTAGCTTGTAGCCAGCCAAACCGATAGCTTCGGAAATTAGCTCCAGGGCAGCCGCGTTGTTTGGTAGGTCTGGTGCGAAACCACCCTCGTCACCCAAACCAGTAGCCAGACCCTTTTCGGAAAGTAGCTTCTTTAGCTGGTGGTAAACCTCTACACCCCAGCGCAGTGCCTCGGAGAAAGACTCGGCACCGTGAGGAACAATCATGAATTCCTGAATGTCAACACCGGTGTCTGCGTGTGCACCACCGTTGATGATGTTCATTAGTGGCACTGGCAGCACATAGGCGTTCGAGCCACCGAGGTATCGGTATAGCGGCAGGTTGGTGCTCTCGGCAGCTGCGCGAGCATTCGCTAGCGAAACACCCAAGATTGCGTTAGCGCCCAGCTTGCTCTTGTTGTCGGTTCCGTCGATCGCAATAAGCGCTGCGTCAACCAGTCGCTGGTCAGCTGCATCGAAGTCAACTAGCGCCTCATCGATGGTCTCAATGACAGCGCGCACGGCATTCTGAACACCCTTGCCCTGGTAGCGAGACTTGTCGCCATCCCTGGACTCGTGAGCCTCGAAAGCACCGGTAGATGCACCAGAAGGCACAGCTGCGCGGCCAAAGCTGTCATCGGAAAGCAGAACTTCAACCTCAACGGTTGGGTTGCCGCGAGAGTCAAGAATCTCGCGAGCACCTACAGCGGTAATGATGGACAAGGGTTTCTCCTTAGATTGCGCAAATACGCAGTTGAAAAGTGATTTTTAGAGGCGAAAACAACGCTGTGTTCGAGTGCTAATTCTAATGTGATTAGCCGATTTGCTTGAAATCTAATTGGGCCACGCTAGAAACTGAGTCGCCGACAATTGCAAACTCGCGGTAGCCATTTTCCGCCAACTGCTCAAGCAGTGCCTTGAGATTCTTGGGCCGATTTTCCAATCGAACTTGCTTGCCTGCGTTTATCAGTTGCTGCTGTAGCTCAATTCCTAGGGCATGCGTGCCAGGTTCAAGAATTAGGACAACCGGATCGCCAGTGGATTCCAGCTCTGGAACCAGATCGACAATGCGCTCGATCCCGAGTGAGATTCCAACCGCTGGCGCATCAGTGCCAAGCCACTTGCCGACCATTCCGTCATAGCGACCTCCGCCGCCAATCGATGACCCCGAGCCGGGGTGCTCTATTTCAAAAATAGTGCCGGTGTAATAACCCATGCCTCGCACCAAGGTTGGGTCAAAGCGAAGCGAGGCAGCGCGCTCGCCAAGACCCTGCCAAATCGGCAGCAGGATTTCAGGTATTGCCTTAGCGTCGATAGCGGATAGCCAAGCCAGTGCGGCATTGGCCACCTGCTCACCAAACTTCTCACCAAGTTCTTTAGCAACTCCATCGACTTGGATCTTGTCTAACTTGTCGATTGTGATCATGGCCGAAAGCGCATCCTTGGCCAAAATCCCAAGGCTTTCGATGTTGGAGCGAAGCAGCTCTCTGTGGTTTACGCGAATAGTCGCATCCGTGATGCCGATGGCTTCCAAGGCTGCAAGTGAAGCCGACAGCAGCTCCAATTCGGCGAGAATCGAATCGTCACCGATGATGTCAATGTCGCACTGAATGAATTGACGGTATCGACCTTTTTGCGGACGCTCCGCGCGAAAAACCGGGCCAGTTTGAATCGCCTTGAAAACCCTTGGCAGCTTGGCGTGATTGGACGCGTAAAACCTAGTCAGCGGAACCGTCAGATCGAACCTCAGTCCCAGGTCGGCAAGCTCTTCGCCTTGTTCCAAGGCTTGAGTAAATTCCTCACCGCGCTTTTGAACCTTAAACACCAGCTTTTCGTTGTCACCGCCCTGCCCCGAGGTCAGTCTTCCCAAATCCTCCAGAACCGGAGTCTCAATTTGCTGGAATCCTCTGGAGATATAGCTATCAACTACCGTGGCAATCAAGCGCTCTCGCTTGATCTTGTCCTGCGGGAGAAAATCCCGCATTCCTCTGGGTGCATTTACTGGGTTGGCCACCGGACAAGTTTGGCACAGAAGCAGATAAATCTATGGTTTGGCGGGCATCGTTGCTAATCTTCAGAGCAATGATCGACTCGAGTGAGAAGCGACCCCGCGGCAGACCGGTAACCACCGACCCTGCAGCGGTTGGCTTGACTGCTCTGAAGCTATTCAACGAGCTTGGCATCGACAAGGTCACCATGGATGATGTGGCAATTGAGGCCGGTATCTCGCGCTCAAATTTGTTCCGAATTTTTCCATCAAAAGCGGCTGTGGTCTGGGGCGGAATGCACCGCATAACCGAGGAGCTCAAGCGGCAGCTGGAAAACAATCCAGAAACCTCTGTGGTCAAACTGCTCCACCAATCCTGGGTTGGGGCCATGCACGTGCTTGATAATTCGCTTGACATAGTCAGGCTGCGATTGAAGTTGATTGGCTCATCACCTGAGGTTTATGGCTGGGGTCATGCCCAGCTGGAAGAGGCTAGAAAAGTTCTTGAAGAGGCGATTGCCAAGATTGAAGGACCTAATTCGGTTCGCCCAAAAATGATTTCCTCGGCGTTGATGGCAGCTTCGATGTCTGTGCTCACCTGGTGGGCAGAATCTGATGACCAGCGAAGTGTTGCGGTGGTTTTGGACGAAAGTTTTACCGACTTTGAATCTGTTTTTGCGCAGTATGCAGAAGGTAATTAGTCGGCAAAGCCGATTACACCTGCATCGGTAGCACTGGAAATCTCCGACGCTCGAATCTCAACCTGAAGCTCTCTGGTCGCCTCCCTTAGAGCGCGTTCCGGATCCAGCCCCGCTGCCCTAGCACTTGCGACAACCGCCAGTAGCAACTTGCCCAACTCATCCTCGGTCTCCATGGGAATAGCAGGTCTTTCCGCAACCTCAAGCAGGCCAATCTTCTCCGCTTTACCCATGACCTTTGAAGCCAAAGCCAGAGCTGGCATGGCCTGAGGAATGCCGTCCAACACCGAAGTGCGGTTTGGCTTTTCTTTCTTTTTGTGGCCTTCCCAAACCTGCACCACGTCTTCTCCGGTGGTGGCTCGGAAAGCTTCTTGTTCCTCTGCGGTGCCAAAGACATGTGGGTGGCGAGAGCGCATTTTCTGCTCCATGAAGCTTGCAACATCTTCAAGGTCAAAGGGCTCCCCTAAAGTTCCGCTCGAGGCTAAATCGGAGTGGAAAATGACCTGGTAGAGCACATCGCCCAGTTCCTCCAGAATCTCATCGCGATTTCCAGATTCGATTGCGTCGATAAGTTCGTAGGTCTCTTCGAGGAGGTATTGAACCAGTGAGCGGTGGGTCTGTTCGGCATCCCAGGGGCAGCCGCCAGGAGCGCGCAACTGATGTGCAGTTTGAATCAAGCTGGCAAGCTTTTGCAAAATTACCCCTTAGCGAAAATCAGTTGGAAAATCTTCCACAGCCAGTCAACCATCTCTTGGTCTCGCAACGGCTCCCCGCTGTCAGATGTCGGAGAAGGGATGGTGAGTAGCTTTGAGGTTTGCAGATATCTCAAACCCGGAAGTTGATGGCTCAGTGCCACCAGTCGAGCATCATCGAGTTCAACCGGTGCAAACTTCGCCTGCAGTCCAAGCAGATTAACATCTTTGAGTCCGAGTCGATTGGCCTGCTGACGAAGGTGAGTCACCTCGATCAGGGTCTTTACCGGTTGCGGCGCTTTGCCGTAGCGATCCTCAAGTTCCGCAAAAATTGCGTCGAGTTTGGCCCGATCGCTCTTAGCGCCACTTTCAGAGGAGAGCTTGTGATAGGCCTCCAGCCTTAGCCGTTCAGAATCGACATATTCTTGCGGGATTCGAGCATCAACCGGCAGTTCGAGCTTCAGCTCTGCAGGACTAGAGATGTCTTCGCCCTTGAATTCGGCTACTGCCTCGCCAATCATTCGAAGGTAGAGATCAAAGCCAACTCCTGCGATGTGACCGGACTGCTCGCCGCCGAGGAGGTTTCCAGCCCCTCTAATTTCGAGATCCTTCATCGCCACCTGCATGCCGCTTCCGAGTTCATTATTGGAGGCAATTGTGGCCAGGCGATCGTGAGCGGTTTCGCTCAGAGTCTTTGATGGGTCATAAAAGAAGTAGGCGTAGCCGCGTTCGCGAGAACGTCCAACACGGCCTCGAATCTGGTGCAATTGGCTCAGTCCAAAGTTCTCCGCACGATCAACAATCAAGGTATTGGCATTAGGAATATCGATACCGGTTTCAATAATCGTGGTCGACACCAAAACGTCAAATTTTCGCTCCCAGAAATCCACCACGACCTGCTCTAGCTGCTGCTCTGGCATCTGACCGTGAGCAATTGCTATTCGAGCCTCCGGTACTAGTTTTGCCAGGTCGGCAGCGACCTTATCAATTGTGGAGACACGGTTGTGCACGAAAAAGACCTGACCCTCGCGGATCAATTCACGTCGAATTGCGGCCGCTACCTGCTGCTCGCTGTAGCCACCGATGTAGGTCAAAATCGGGTGACGCTCTTCCGGAGGTGTAGCCAAAGTCGACATTTCCCTAATCCCGGTAACCGCCATTTCTAAGGTTCTTGGAATTGGAGTTGCGCTCATTGCCAAAACATCGACGTTGTGCTTTAGGTCCTTGAGCTTTTCTTTGTGCTCGACACCAAAGCGTTGTTCCTCGTCGATGATCACCAGGCCCAGATCCTTGAACTTCACGCCCTGACCCAAAAGCCTGTGGGTTCCGATGATCATGTCAACTGCACCGTTTTCCAGGCCGCGTAGCGTCTCTTTTACCTCTTTATCAGTTTGGAAGCGCGAGATTGGTTTGACTGTGATCGGAAAACCACCGTATCTTTCGACAAAGGTGTCGTGATGCTGCCTAACCAGCAGCGTGGTTGGCACCAACATGGCTACCTGCTTGCCATCCTGAATGGCTTTGAATGCAGCCCTGACTGCAACTTCGGTTTTGCCATAGCCAACATCCCCGGCCAGCAAGCGATCCATCGGAATGGGCTTTTCCATATCCCGCTTGACTTCTTCGATAGTGGTCAGCTGGTCTGGAGTCTCTTGAAAGGTGAAGGCATCTTCGAGCTCTTGCTGCCAGTGAGTGTCCGGGCCAAAGGCGTGACCCTTACTCTTCATGCGTGCCGAGTAAAGCTTGACCAGGTCGATCGCAATCTTTCGAACCGCTTTGCGGGCATTGCCCTTCACGCGAGCCCAGTCGGTGCCGCCCATTTTCGACAGCACCGGGGCTTCTCCGCCGACATAACGGGTGAGCATGTCCAGTTGATCGGTGGGGACAAAGAGCGTATCGGCGGGATAGTTTCGCTTTGGTGGAGCGTATTCAATCAGGAGGTACTCTCGGAAGTGCTGCCTAGAACCAACCCCGCTTGGGCGCTGGACCAGCTCCTTAAACCTTCCAATTCCGTGGATTTCGTGAACCACATAATCGCCCTGCTTCAGGCTAAGTGGGTCCACCTGCTGCCCTCTGCGCCGAGCTAGCTTTCTCTCGCTGGGCGCAAGGTATGAGGAAGCAACTCCAAAAAACTCAGACTCGGTGAGCACGACGAGCTTGCTTTCAAGGTGGGCAAAGCCATGGTGGAACTGGCCGACCGAGACTGTGACATGAGCAGTTGACAGTGAAGCGATGCTGGTTGCCAATATCGAAGGCAGCTCTGCTTTGGTTAGCACCTCAAGCACACGCTCAGCACTACCGTGGCCGTGTGCCATGACAGCAATCTTGTGTTTCTGACTCATCAAATCGGAAAGCCAATCAACCGCCGGTTGTTCCGGGGTGAATTTTGGTATCTCCCTGAATCCAAGGTCCCTGGACGCTTCGGACTGAAGGGCGCTCAATGTCACCAGGGAATTTGTCTTTTTGACCTTGGCCGTAAATTCGTCGAGGGTAAAGAAGTTTCCACCACTGAGATCAATCGGAGCTTGTGAACCGGATATGGCAGCGTCCCAGGCCGCGTGCAAAAACTCCTCGTTGGTTTGAATCAAGCTCTCGGCACGCTGCTCAATCTTTTGCGGATCTTGCAGCACAACAACAGCATCCTTGCCCAGATAGTCCGTAATTGGACCGAGTTTGACCCCAAGAGCCGGGGCTAAAGACTCCATGCCCTCGACCGGGATTCCGTTGGAAATTTTCTCCAGCATCTGGGTAAGGTTTGGAAATTCCAAAGCCATTTCCCGAGCCCGCATCGCAACCTGGGGAGTGATCAAAAGCTCCCGAGCTGGGTAGATCTCCAAGTGATCCAATTGGCTGTCAATTGATCGTTGGTCAGCCACCGAAAACTCTCGAACATCTTCAAGCTCATCGCCAAAAAATTCCAGACGCAGCGCATGCTCGCTAGTGGTGGGAAAGACGTCCAGGATTCCACCGCGAATTGCAAATTCACCACGCTTGACCACCATGTCTACCCTTTGGTAGCCAATTTCAATCAGCTTGAGCGCCAATTCGGGGAGTAGATATTCCTTGCCGCGCGATATAAAGATTGGCGGGTGACTTTCCATGCCGCCGACCACCGGTTGCAACGCGGCCCGAACCGACATCAACACCAGATAGGGCTTGCTTTCAGCCTTGAGTTGCAGCATCCGATGCAGCGCCTTTAGCCTGCGGCCCACAGTCTCTGCCGCTGGACTTAACCTTTCGTGAGGAAGTGTTTCCCAAGATGGAAACTCAATAACTTCGATTCCGGCAGTTAGCTGCGTGCAGGCATTCGCTATCTCTTCGGCTTGCCTGGAAGAAGGAGTCACCACCACCAACGGCACCTTGGAGGACGCCAGCCAATGATTTATGACAATAGGGTGAGCGGTTACCGGTGCAAAGAATTCGCCGGTCGAGAGAGATATTGGGTGCGACTGACCCACCTCTTGTAGCAGCGGGTGGAGGGTCACTTACTAAGTCTAAGCGACCTTGTCTTCAACTTGATCGGCAGCAAGCTCAAGCAGGACAGCCAACTCCTTGCGTTCGACGCTTGAGAAATCCTGCAGCACGAAGTTTGCGACCTCTTGGCTTCCCGGCGGTCTACCAATCCCGAAGCGCAACCGGTGGAATTCTGCTCCACACTTGGCAATGATGTCGCGAAGCCCGTTGTGTCCTGCGTGGCCACCGGCCACTTTGTGGCGAATATCGCCAAATGGAATATCTAGCTCGTCGTGGACGACTAAGACTTTGTCAATCGGGACTGAATAAAACTTCATCAACGCCTGCACCGGAGAACCGGACAGATTCATGAAATCGGTGCTCTTCGCCATGATGATTTTCTTGCCACCGGCAACAAATCGGCATTCCGCGATTAGTGCTATCGACTTGTGAACTTTGAAACTAACACTGTGGCGCTTAGCCAAAACGTCGAGCACCATGTGCCCGACGTTGTGGCGGTTGGATTGATAGTTGGGCCCGGGGTTTCCGAGACCAACTACCAGCCAAACATCGTTACTCAGCTGCCGAACCAGCCTCTGGAGTATCTTCACCTGCAGCACCTGCCTTGGTCTCTACGACCGAGGCTACTAGCTCGCCGGCTGGGATGTCCATGGAGACACCCTTTGGCAAGGTAATGTCGCTTGCTAGGTAGTGGTGGCCAGCTGCGGCCTCCTTGGAAATGTGAAGCTCGACGAACTCTGGAACGTGAGTTGCCTCAGCCTCAAGCTTTACGGTCTTGTGCTCTAGGTCAACCACAGTTCCGCCCATTGGCTCGCCAACAAGGTGAACTGGAACCTCAACGTGAACCTTCTCGCCCTTAACAACCTCTACTAGGTCAACGTGCTCGATGATCTGGGTTACTGGGTCCTTGGAAGCCATCTTTACCAAAACCAACTCGGTCTTACCGTTTAGGTTTAGCTCCAGAAGAGCGTTCTTGTGGCGAAGAGCCAAAGCGATCTCGTGGGCAGGTAGTGAAATGTGGCGGGTTGCGTTTCCGTGACCGTAGATTACGGCTGGAGTCTGGTGGGAAGCGCGAAGCTTACGAGCTGCACCCTTACCAAAGTTCTCGCGAAGGGTTGCAACGATCTTGATCTCTGACATCTTTTCCTCTTAGGTCAATGCAGCGAGGAAAAGGCACCCCGTCGATTACGGATACTTGGTATCCCTCGCCGCTGTTCGACCCAAAGCTTAGCGGGTCAGTTGAGGGTTTGCCAACCCCACCAGGAGTAGTCGATGCCTAGGCGTGACCTGGGAACAGCGAGTTAACCGAGTCGTCGTAAAAGACCGCGGCAATAGCCTTGGCAATCAGCGGTGCAATTGAGAGCACGGTTAGGCTTGCAAATTCCTTGTCCGGAGTGATTGGCAAGGTGTTGGTAACCACAACCGAGTCAATCACCGGGTCGCTCAGTCGCTCAACTGCTGGGTGAGAGAAGACTCCGTGGGTGGCGGCAACGATAACTCGCTTGGCCCCATTTGCCTTCAGAGCTTTGGCTGCAGCCAGGATGGTGCCGCCGGTGTCGATCATGTCATCCACAAGAAGGCAGTCCCTGCCCTCAACGCCACCAACAATTTCATTCACCTGAACTTGGTTTGGACGATCCGGATCACGACGCTTGTGAACAATAGCCAGCGGTGTACCTAGGCGGTCGGCCCAGATGTCTGCCACGCGAACGCGGCCAGAGTCTGGGGAAACCACGGTCAGATTTTCGGTTCCGAAAGTGGCGGCAACGTGATCAGCCAACAGCGGTAGCGCCCAAAGGTGGTCTACCGGGCCATCGAAGAAGCCTTGAATCTGGGGGGTGTGCAGGTCTACCGACATGATGCGAGTGGCACCAGCGGCCTTAAACAAGTCAGTTACCAGGCGAGCAGAGATTGGCTCACGTCCCTTGTGCTTTTTGTCCTGGCGGGCGTATGGGAAAAACGGTGCCACCACGGTGATGCGCTTTGCACTGGCGCGCTTCATGGCGTCGACCATGAGCAGTTGCTCCATAAGCCAGTGGTTAATTGGAGCCGGGTGCGCCTGAATGATGAAGGCATCGACACCGCGAACACTGCGCTCGTAGCGCACAAAGGTTTCGCCATTTGCAAAGTCGTAAGCAGTCACCGGCACCAGCTCGGTGTTGAGAATTTCGGCAACCTCTTGGGCAAGCGGCTGATGCGCTCTTCCGGAAGCGATTACTAGTTGCTTATTTGCTGCCTTTTCAACTGGCATCGCTGCTCCTTTGTGCTGCCTCTGCTGATTTCGAGCCTGGACGCTTGTCCAAAACCCAGCC
>CAZZHB010000053.1:0-9586 GCA_964653615.1 uncultured Aquiluna sp. | reverse complement strand
GCGCCATTGCCAGGAAGGTGCGCATTAGCTATCTAGGTAGTCGCGCAAGAGCTGTGATCGGGATGGGTGGCGAAGCTTTGACATCGTCTTAGATTCAATTTGGCGAATGCGCTCACGAGTGACGCCAAACTTCTCACCGATTTGGTCCAAGGTCATCTGAACGCCGTCGCCCAACCCAAATCGCGAACGAATAACGCCAGCCTCACGGGGGTGCAGTGAATCAAGAACGCGCTCAAGCTCCTGCTGCAGCATGGTAAACCCAACCGCGTCGGCCGGAACCACCGCCTCGGTGTCCTCAATCAGGTCACCAAATTCACTGTCTCCGTCCTCGCCAAGTGGGGTGGACAGCGAGATTGGTTCGCGACCGTACTTCTGGACTTCGACAACCTTTTCAGGAGTCATGTCCAACTCAGCGGCCAATTCCTCTGGAGTGGGTTCACGACCTAGGTCCTGCAGGAGCTGGCGCTGAACACGGGCAAGCTTATTGATGACCTCGACCATGTGAACAGGGATACGGATCGTTCTAGCTTGGTCAGCCATCGCGCGGGTAATCGCTTGGCGAATCCACCAGGTTGCATAGGTGGAGAACTTGTATCCCTTGGTGTAGTCAAACTTCTCAACGGCGCGAATAAGGCCCAGGTTTCCCTCTTGAATAAGATCCAGGAACTGCATGCCACGACCGGTGTAACGCTTGGCTAGCGATACGACCAAGCGAAGGTTTGCCTCCAACAGGTGGCTCTTGGCCCGAGCTCCGTCTTTCACAACCCAGCTGAGATCGCGCCTTTCGGCAGGTGCAAGATTCTTTGCGGTTGCCAACTTCTCCTCAGCGAACAAGCCAGCCTCAATTCGCTTGGCTAGCTCCACCTCAAGTTCAGCATTTAGAAGCGCAACCTTACCGATTTGCTTTAGGTAGTCCTTGACGGGGTCAGCAGTAGCTCCCGAGATGGTGAGGTTCTGAGCTGGGATGTCATCGTCATCATCGCTGAGTACCAGGACATCAGATGGTAGAGCCGCTAGGTCAACCGCTGGCTCTAACTCATCGTCTTTGTGTTCTTCAATAACGACCTCAGAGGCCTCTTGAACCTCGGCGACGATTTCATCTACAGACTCAATCTCGATTTCGTCGTCGATGTCCTCTTCGTCGTCTTCAGCCACGACGGACTTAGCCTTGCTGGCTTTTGCTGCAGGCTTGGTCGATTTGGCCTTGGCCTTAGATACGGTAGCGATGATTGACCTCTTTTTTGGGCAGAACTTAAACCCTTGTCAAGTCGGTTGACCTGAAAGGGTTTGTGCGCCAATTATGCCACTAAAACAAGCGCATAGGTGTTTCAAACTGAGAAAACTCAGGAATTATTCCGCGGCTGGATCATCCTTGGACATGTTCGCAAGATACTTTTCGAGCTCTTCCGCAATCTGATCGGCGCTAGGAGGAACCACTTCCGGCTTCCCGATAGGCGCTCGCGCAGGACCCGAACCAGAGCTGTAACTCTGCTCAAGCGTTGCCACCAGCTTCGCTAACTCAGCGTTCTCCTCAAGCTGCGCATTCACCTTTGCCTCGAACTTGCCCGCACGCTCTCGAATCTCATCGGTAGGAAAAACTAGACCAGTTGCTGCGGTGATTAGCTCTAGGCCACTGAGAGCAGCGCCGGGCACCTCGTTGTCAGCAAGATAATGCGGCACCAGTAATACAAAGCCGGTGGTTGTGAGTCCGGTTTTCCCCAACTTGTATTCGAGTAGGTGAATGACGTTTCCGGGTACTTGGGTTTGAGGTTTCCATTCCGAAAAGCGATCGACTAGGTCTGTCCGGTTGCCAGAAACGGTTATTCCAACAGGCCTGGTGTGAGGAATTGGGAATGGAATGGAGTGCACCCAGGTCATCGAAGAAACTTCAAATCGCTCAACCAAGTCCGCAACCGCCTCAGAAAAGGCTTCCCACTTAAAGTCCGGCTCATAACCTTCTAGAAGCAAGAATGGGCTACCAGCCTCATCGAAAACCAAATACAGGCCCAGAACGGGTGGCTCGTAGGACTCAATGTGGTCTTTCTCGAAGTAGAGCGTTGGACGTCTTGATCGGTAGTCCAAAAGCTCATCGTTGCTAAACCTGACCAGCAGTTCGTTGTCGAGGTGAGCAAATAAGTGCTCGGAAAGCTGTGAGATGGTTTGGCCGGAGTCTGTGAATCCGGAAAGCATGGCGAGCATCGGGAGGCCTAAGACCTCGTGCTCGGAATCGTAAATTCGATACAGCTCTGCCATAGCCCGATACTAACTCACCTAAGCTTTAAGAATGATCAAAGTCACTGTCGCAACTTCTACTCCAAACACCGCACACCAGATCGCTATTCCTTTCGGGGAAGCAGGGCTGCTCGGCTCAGATTCCAACCTCACGCAGCAAGTACTGGACCTGCACAAAGCCGATAAGAAGGCGGGAAGCGTCGCTCGAGTTCTGCTTGGACAGAATGTCGCACTAATCGTCGGAGTCGGGTCTGATTATCGCCCTCAAGACTTCGCTGCCGCTGCTGTGAGGGGCGCCAGTGACAAGGCTGTATTGGTTCTAAATGCCAAGGATGCCGAAGAAGCCAAAGCCTTTGCTGAAGGTGCCGTTCTCGGACAGAAAACCCCCACTCGGTTCAAAAAGGATTCTGCCGTGAACCTTGAGGTGGTAATCGTCTGCAAGGAGACCGTCGACGTCGAACTTGAAGTGAAGTTGGCAAACACCATCGTCGCTGTCCGCGAGCTGATTAACCTGCCCGCCAACGAGCTCTGGCCAGACAAGTTGGCTCAAGAGGCAAAAGCCCTTGCAAAGGGACTCCCGATTGACGTGGAGATATGGGACGAGAAGAAACTAGAAAAGGAACGCTGCGGCGGAATCCTCGGCGTTGGCAAGGGTTCTGTGAGGCCTCCTCGCCTCGTCAAACTCACTTACCGAGGTGGCGGCAAGCATTTCGCAATCGTGGGCAAGGGCATCACCTTCGATACCGGTGGCCTCTCCCTCAAACCAGCCGAGTCTATGGTCGGCATGAAATACGACATGGCTGGTGCAGCATCGGTACTTGGCGCCGTAGTTGGCGCAGCTCAACTCGGAATCAAGGCCGACATCACCGGCTTTATGTGCCTTGCGGAGAACATGCCCAGTGGCGAAGCAACCCGCCCCGGCGACGTGCTGACCCTTCGCAACGGAAAGACGGTGGAGGTGCTGAACACCGACGCCGAGGGTCGATTGGTTTTGGGCGACGGCCTATCTCTAGCTGCTGAATTGGCGCCCGACCACATCATCGACATTGCAACCCTCACAGGAGCCGCGACAATTGCTCTTGGTCATCGTTACGCCGGGTTGATGGGATCCGGCGCGGCTATCGAATTGGCCCAGAAGGCCGCCGCGCAGACTGGTGAATTGCTCTGGCACATGCCGCTGCCAAGCGAACTTCGTGAGCTATTGAACTCTGAGCTTGCGGACATGACCAATGTCAAGATCGGCAACCGCGCCGGTGGAATGCTGATCGGTGGAATATTCCTCTCCGAATTTGTCCCAAAGGAAGCCAGCTGGGCTCACCTGGACATCGCATCGAGCGGAAACAACGACTTTGCCCCCTACTCGGTTTACCCGAGTGGCGCGACTGGCGTCATGATTCGCACAATGATTGAAATGACTAGGCAGTCTTAGGGTTCATAGGTATTAGACTTGGTCTGTTTGGCGAGAATTTGGAGCATTTAGATGGCCGATCACAACTTTGACTTGGTAATCCTTGGTAGCGGTAGCGGCGGTTACGCTGCAGCACTTAGAGGAGCACAGCTCGGCATGAGTGTTGCGCTTATTGAGCGAGACAAGTTGGGTGGCACCTGCCTTCACCGAGGTTGCATCCCGACCAAGGCGCTACTCCATTCCGCTGAGGTGGCCGATGTCACTCGCGAGGCTGGCGCTTACGGCGTGAACGCTACCTTCCAGTCCATAGACATGACTGCGGTCAACAAGTACCGCGACTCCATCATCGACAAGCTCTACAAGGGTCTAACCGGTCTGGTTTCCAGCAAGAACATCACTTTTGTTACCGGCGAGGGCAGAATGACCGGTCCGAAGACCATGACCGTCAATGGCGAGAACTACACCGGTAAGAACGTCGTATTGGCAACTGGCTCAAACACGAGAACCTTGGGTATCGAAATCACTGGACGAGTTATCACTAGCGATCAGGCCCTTCAGATGGACTTCGTTCCAAACAAAGTAGCAATTCTTGGCGGTGGCGTAATCGGCGTAGAGTTTGCATCTATCTGGCGCTCATTTGGGGCAGAAGTCGTAATCATCGAGGGACTTGACCGTCTCGTTCCAAACGAAGACCCTGCAATGAGCAAGGTTCTCGAGCGCGCGTACCGCAAGCGCGGAATTGACTTCAAGCTAGGTAACCGCTTCAAGTCCGTTAGCCAGGACGCAAACGGCGTAACCGTGGAACTAGAGAACGGTGAGCAGATTTCAGCCGAGCTCCTTCTGGTAGCAGTAGGTCGAGGACCGAACGCCACTGGCTTTGGTTTTGAAGAGCAGGGCGTTGCAATGGATCGTGGATTCGTTCCAACCAACGACCGTCTGCAGACGAACCTGCCAGGCGTATACGCGGTTGGTGACATCGTCCCAGGACTCCAGCTAGCTCACCGCGGCTTCATGCAGGGTATTTTCGTTGCCGAAGAAATTGCCGGTCTCAAGCCAGTCAAGGTTGATGAGTGGGGAATCCCTCGCGTTACCTACTGTGAGCCTGAAATCGCATCGGTTGGTCTAACCGAGGCTCAGGCGCGAGAGAAGTTTGGCACCGACAATGTCTCAATTTACGAGTACAACCTTGCTGGCAACGGTAAGAGCAACATTCTCGGAACTGCTGGCATCGTGAAGTTGGTTCGCCAGAACAATGGACCAGTTGTTGGATTCCACATGATTGGCTCACGTGCCGGTGAGCAGGTCGGCGAGGCTCAGCTAATCGTGAACTGGGAAGCATATCCAGAGGACGTCGCACCGCACATCCACGCCCACCCAACTATGAACGAAGCCATCGGCGAAGCACACCTAGCGCTTGCCGGCAAGCCACTACACGCACACGCCTAAGAAAAGGGACTAAGTCATGAGCGAAGTTGTTCTTCCAGCACTTGGAGAATCTGTAACCGAGGGAACTATTACCCGCTGGCTAAAGAAGGTCGGCGACACGGTTGCCGTCGACGAGCCATTGGTTGAGGTTTCCGCCGACAAGGTAGACACCGAGATTCCTTCCCCGGTAGCGGGCGTAGTGCAGCAGATTCTGGTCCAGGAGGACGAGACTGTAGCTGTTGGAGCCGTTCTTGCAGTGATTGGTGAGGGTGCTGCCGCGGCTTCCGCGCCTGCAGCCCCAGCTCCAGCCGCAGCTGCTCCTGTCGTTGAAGTTCCTGCACCAGTTCCAGCCCCAGTAGCGGAGCCAGCTCCGGTGGTGGCTGCACCTGTTGTTGCTGCGCCGGTCGTTCCCGCTCCTGCCCCAGTTGTTCCAGCTGCTGCACCTGTCACACCTGTCGCAGCACCAATTCCTGCGACAACTGTGGAAAACGAGTCAGATCCGAACTACATCACGCCCATTGTTCGCAAGCTAGCCCACGACATGGGCGTTGACCTTTCGAAGGTGCGCGGCACCGGTGTTGGTGGTCGAATCCGCAAGGAAGACGTTCTTGTCTTTGGAGCTCCTGCTACTACTTCTGCACCTGTAGCGGCTGCTGCGCCGGTTGCCGCATCGCCGCTTCGTGGAACCACAGAGCCGATGTCACGTCTGCGCAAGGTTTTGGCAGAACGTGCGGTTGCGTCTATGCAATCAAGCGCGCAGCTAACCACTGTTGTTGAAGTCGATGTGACGAAGATTGCAAACCTCAGAAAGAGTGTCCAAGCTAACTTCGTTGCCAAGACCGGTGTGAAGTTGAACTTTATGCCGTTCTTCTGCTTGGCTGCCGCTGAGGCACTGCAGGCTCACCCGAAAATCAACAGCTCGGTTGATGGCGAAAACATCGTCTACCACGGCACCGAGAACATTAGCTTCGCAGTGGACACCGAGAGGGGTCTACTAACTCCGGTGATCCGAAATGCAGCGTCCTTGAACATCGCTCAGACTGCTCAGCAGATTGCCGAGCTAGCCGACCGCACCAGAAACAACAAGCTAACACCGGATGAGCTAAGCGGTGGCACCTTCACCCTTACCAACACCGGCTCACGCGGAGCATTGTTCGACACCCCAGTTGTCTTCTTGCCGCAGAGTGCAATCTTGGGAACCGGTGTCGTCACCAAGCGCCCAGTAGTTGTAACCGATGCCGAAGGCAACGAGTCAATCGCTATCCGCTCGATGGTTTACCTTGCTCTTAGCTACGACCACCGACACATTGACGGTGCAGATGCTTCTCGCTATCTAACCGATGTAAAGGCGAGACTTGAAGCTGGAGCTTTCGAAGCGAACCTGGGAATCTAATTCATTTCATGCGGGAAGCTTTCCTCGCATTGACTGATTGATTGCTATAGCAAAAGAGCTAAGGAGTGGCGAGTGCCTGAGTTTATTGATCTGGCATTCGCTCCAAACTACATCAGCTATGCCGATGCCTATCAAAAGCAGCTCGAAATTCACTCCGAAGTAGTTGCGGGCACCAGACCAAATACCGTACTGCTTTTGGAGCACTCTTCGGTCTATACCGCTGGCAAGCGAACCGAGGCAGCAGAGCTTCCCATGGACGGCAGCGAGTTCGTTGAGACGAATCGTGGCGGGAAAATAACCTGGCACGGGCCTGGCCAGTTGGTTGGTTACGCGATTATGAGACTCCCCCAGCCAATTGATGTAGTGAACTATGTCCGTTGGATGGAGCAAGTGCTTATTGAGGTTCTAGATCGCTTGGGAATCAAGGGGCAACGAGTCGAGGGCAGAACTGGGGTATGGTTCGAAACGGCTGATGGCTTCGAAAAGGTAGCCGCGATAGGAATTAGAGTTTCGGAGAAAGTAACAATGCATGGCTTCGCCCTGAACTGCAATAACTCTTTAGAGCCATACGAGCACATCATCGCCTGTGGCATCTCGGACGCCAAGACCACCACATTGAGCAACATTCTTGGCCGCGACGTAACGGTCACGGAAGCGGCTAACCTAGTTAGAGAACTGATGGGAGAAATACCAAGTGCCAGAATCTAAGCCTGAGCGCAAGTTACTTCGCCTCGAAGTTCGTAATGCAGAGACTCCAATTGAGCGAAAGCCGCCTTGGATCAAAACCACCGCCAAGATGGGTCCTGAGTATCAGCAACTTCACTCTCTGGTCAAAGACCAGGGACTTCACACGGTTTGCCAAGAAGCGGGTTGCCCAAACATCTTTGAGTGCTGGGAAGATCGCGAAGCCACATTTCTCATTGGCGGATCTCAGTGCACCAGAAGATGCGACTTCTGCCAAATTGACACAGGCAAGCCAGCTGATTTTGATGCGGATGAGCCTCGCCGCGTTGGTGAATCCGTAAAGACCATGAACCTGCGCTATGCGACCGTCACCGGTGTTGCCCGCGACGATCTTGAGGACGAAGGCGCTTGGTTGTATGCCGAAACCATCCGCCAGATACACCAGCAATCGCCCGGCACCGGCGTGGAAATTTTGATTCCTGACTTTTCTGGACGCCCCGAGCTGCTGCAACAAGTCTTTGATGCCCGACCTGAGGTTTTCGCGCACAACGTTGAAACAGTGCCAAGGATCTTCAAGAGAATTAGACCCGCCTTCAACTACGAGCGATCTCTGGACGTCATAACCCAGGGCCGAAAAGCGGGAATGGTCACCAAATCGAATCTGATTTTAGGAATGGGAGAAGAGCGGTCCGAGATTTCTCAGGCGCTGCAAGACCTGCACGACGCCGGAACTGACATCATCACAATCACTCAGTACCTCAGGCCATCACCTCGTCACCACCCCGTTGAGCGCTGGGTAAAGCCAGAGGAGTTCATCGAGATGGCGAAGGAAGCCGAAGAGATTGGATTCCTAGGAGTACTTTCCGGGCCATTGGTTCGTTCGAGCTATCGCGCGGGCAGGCTTTGGGCCAAGAGCATGCTTGCCAAAGGCAGACCCATCCCAGCTGATTTGCAGCACTTAGCCGACAAGCTCGATTTCGCGCAAGCAAGCGCAATTGCCTAGGTAAACTACTCACGTGGCAAAGAACCCTAAATCTCCTGGCAGAATGCGCCAGCTACTGCGTGTATACAAGATCACCGCAAAGAACGACCCTTCGTCGCTATGGCTTGCCCTACTTGGCCTGCTACTTGTATTTGGCGCAAGCTTCCTAATCGGCTTCCTACTTAATGGGCTAGGGACTCTTGGCTTCTGGCTATGGATTGTGACTGGAACGCTGTCCGCGATTCTGACCTTCATGATTGTGATGTCTCGCAGGGCTGAGCGAAACGCCTACATTCAAATCGAAGGTCAGGCTGGCGCTGTCGGTGCGGTTTTGGACTCTCAGATCCGTAGAAGTTGGCGCACTTCGCCAATGCCAATTGCCGTAAACGCCAAGAGCCGCGAAGCGGTCTACCGCATGATTGGGCCCGCTGGTGTTGTTCTGATCGGCGAGGGTTCCTCAGTTCGTGTCCAGCAAATGCTTGAAGATGAGGCCCGACGTATTTCGCGAACCGCCCCTGGTGTCACGGTTCACAAAATCAAGGTTTCGGTTGAGGACGGTATTCGCCTCTATGCGCTTCTGAAGACCGTATACAAGCTCAAGAAAACCCTTACCAGGTCGGAAGTTACAGCTGTATCGAACCGTCTAGACGCTCTAGCTAGTTCCTCAGCTTTGCCAATCCCGAAGGGCATTGACCCGATGAAGGTTAGACCGCCTAAGCGCAAGTCTTAACATCCCTGAAACATTTAGGTTGTAAATTGGCATCATTCCGACCGGAATGTCGCAACAAGCACAACCTATGAGAGGGAACAGCCATGTTCAAAACTGCCTCTGAGGTGATTGCCTACATCAAGGAAAACGATGTCAAGTTTCTAGATGTTCGCTTCACCGATCTACCAGGCGTTCAGCAGCACTTTAACCTGCCGGTATCTCAGATCGACGAGGATTTCTTTGCCAACGGGCAGCTCTTCGACGCATCCTCGATTCGCGGTTTTGCTTCAATCCACGAATCAGACATGCAGCTGATTCCTGACGTGACCACCGCATACATCGACCCATTCCGCATTGAGAAGACTTTGATCATCTCATTCGACATCTACAACCCGCGCAATGGTGAGCTTTACCACCGCGACCCTCGCCAGGTGGCACACAAGGCAGAGCGCTACCTAGCGTCTACCGGTATTGCTGACACCGCATTCTTTGCCCCTGAGGCAGAATTCTTCATCTTCGACGAGGTTCGCTACGAGACCAAGGCCAACACCGCATTCCACCTCGTGGACTCGGCCGAGGGTGCATGGAACTCGGCTCGCCACGAAGAGGGCGGAAACCTAGGAAACAAGACCCCATTCAAGGGTGGCTACTTCCCAGTTTCCCCAGTTGACCACCTAGCTGACATCCGCGACACCATCGTTTTGGAGCTAGAGGCAGCCGGTCTTGATGTTGAGCGCAGCCACCACGAGGTTG
>CAZZHB010000052.1:0-9629 GCA_964653615.1 uncultured Aquiluna sp. | reverse complement strand
AACTGGACTTCCGCTAAAAGCATCCAGCGGAAGCTCCTGGACTTCTGTTTTTGGGGATGAAATAACCAGCATCGCTGAGAAAAATCCTCGAATTGTCGGCATCACCGGAGCCATGTTGATTCCGGTTGGCCTGGACAAGTTTGCCGAAAGGTTCCCGGACCGCGTTTTCGACGTTGGCATTGCTGAGCAGCACGCCGTCACGGCTGCGGCTGGAATGGCATACGGCGGTTTGCACCCTGTGGTCGCAATTTACGCCACGTTCCTGAACCGTGCCTTTGATCAGGTTCTTATGGATGTTGCACTCCACAAGGCTGGCGTGACATTCGTTCTCGACCGCTCGGGAATCACCGGCCCTGACGGTGCTTCACACCATGGAATGTGGGACCTTTCCATTCTGCAGGTTGTTCCTGGCATTCGTCTGGCTGCGCCTAGGGATGAGAAGACTCTTAGAGAGTTACTCCAGGAAGCTTGTGCCATCGATGATGCCCCAACGGTCGTTCGTTTCCCTAAGGGCAATGTACCTAGTCCTGTGCGGGAAGTTCGCAAAACCAAGGATGGCGCCGACGTTCTGAAAGAGGCGTCTGCCAAGGACGTCTTGCTGGTAAGCGTTGGAAGCTTCGCTCAGACTGCCCTGGCGGTATCGGAGTTGCTTGCAGCGCAGGGCATCGGATGCACAGTTGTTGACCCGCGCTGGGCACTTCCAATCAAAGCATCCCTTGTAGAGATGGCTGCTGCCCACCGACTTGTAGTCACTTTGGAAGATGGAGTCCGAGTCGGAGGTTTCGGATCGAGATTGCGTCAGGAGCTTCGTGCGCACGGAGTGGACACGGGCTTGAATGAGGTGGGAATCCCTGCGGAGTTCCTGGAGCACGCTGAGCGTGATGAAATTCTCGAACGACTAGGTCTAACACCCAAGGCTATAGCGATGGATATAGTCGCCCAGGTAGTTGGCTCTAAGGTTCCTCACGCTAAGCCGATTGAGTCTGAGCAGCCTCTAGCAAACCCTTCTGAATCACTGCAGTAACGAGCTCTATCTGCCACTGTCGGGCTCCGTAGCCTCTTAGTTGTTCCGCAACATCATCTTGGGGTTCGAAGCAGACTCGCCTTAGGTATTCCGGTGTCAGCAGGTTTTCTACCGGCACACTGAGCTCAGCAGCCAAAGCAATAACTTGTGGGCGAATGACCTCTAGCCTGTGGTGAGCTTCAGGGAATCTTCGCTCCCAGCTCTTGTGATTGGGAATACCATTGCCTTTTTCTCGGGGCTCTAGTTCGATGTCTAAGCCCTGCGCTGAGGCAATCGCATCCCACCAGGTGGAGAGTAAAGTCCTGGACGCTCTGCCCTGGAATTCCTTGTTGCTTGCCAGTTCGCTACGGGATTTCGGAGCCTGATTTACCGCTGCCATGATCGATCTGTCCGGTATTAGGCGACCGGGAGCAACGTCCTTCTCAACCGCTATTTTGTCTCTCGCTGCGTACAAGCTTGCAGCAATCTTTAGTTTGGTCAAATCTTTGATACGGCTTATTCCAGGTAGCCCGCGCCAGGGTTCCTCAAGAGCAGGCTTTGGTTTGAACGACAGGAGGTGTTCAAACTCTTGCTCGAGCCAAATGGTCTTTGAGGCCTCCGCTGCTAACTCCGACAGCTTTTCCCACAGGTCAAACATCACATCGACATCAAGCGCCGCGTAATCCAACATTTCTTCGGTCAGCGGACGTTGGGACCAATCCGCCGCCGAATGTTCCTTGGCCAACTCGATACCCAATTGACTCTCGCATACCGACCCGAGTCCAACTCTCTCAAGACCTATCAGTCTCGCTGTTAGCTCGGTATCGATTACGGCTGTCGGCTTCAAGTTCAGTTCGGCTAGGCAGGGTAGGTCTTGCGTGGCTGCATGGAGCAACCAAGTCTTCGAATTCAATGGTTTGACCAATTCATCCAGATTGATCTCCGATACTGGATCGACCAACCAAATACCTTGGTCTCGAATCGCAATTTGGACTAGATAGGCCTTCTGGCTGTACCGAAAACCGCTAGCTCGCTCCGCATCGATTGCGACCTGCTGCGCCCCCTTGAGAGCTGAAACAAGACCTTTGAGGGCCGAATCCG
This sequence comes from uncultured Aquiluna sp., assembly GCA_964653615.1. Lineage (GTDB taxonomy): Bacteria > Actinomycetota > Actinomycetes > Actinomycetales > Microbacteriaceae > Aquiluna. The sequence goes on along the minus strand of CAZZHB010000052.1, from coordinate 7,525 downwards.
AGTCAACAAAATGGACTGGAAGTCTTGGCTTATCTAGCCTCAAGAAAGCCTCACAACTTTCGAATCCTTCGGAGGCAGGCCTGAGATCAGCGCCAAAAGCTCAATCCAGCCCTCAAGGTGAGCGGTTAGATCAAAATCTAAAGGTGCCCAGGAAGCTCTAATCTCCAGTTCAGCGTGTTGGGGTTGCCCCAGCAGTGCGCCGTGTCCAGTCGACAGGACAGTGGTTGTGGTTCCGGCATCATGTGCAAACTTGGCTCCGGCTTGAGTGAGGGAGTCTTTCAGCCATTCCCAAGGCATGGACGACAAATACTCATCTTTTGCCATGTCAAGTTCGATAGGGCTTTTGGCGTATCCGATGATTCTGAATTCAGAGTTCCAGCCCTCCGGCATCCCTGGATCACGGCAGAACACTAAGCGAGATACGCCGTGATCGGTCGCTGTTTCGTGATTAACTTCGGCCGCAATGGCTATTGCCTCAGGAGCAATACCCTGGGGCGACGGGATTTGGCTGAGTGAAATTTCAGGCCTTGATTCGACCAACTTAAATCGATCTAGCATTCCTGCAAAGGTCGTGCTTAGTGTGCTGAGATCGATTTCCACTTCGCAAATTTATCTTTATGCGGCATGGGTTTTCGTTTGCCACGCCACCAAGCCCACGCAAAGGTCCTCGAGTTCGAGACAAACTGGCGAGACACCAAGCTCTGAAGCCAGCATTTCTACTCCGGACTTCTGCTTCGATGATAAGAACAGTGCACCTAATGCATTACTGCGCAAAAGCTCTTTGATGCCAGTGAGACCGTATTCCACGTGAATTCGTTGGTAGCCAGTGCGGGTCAGGTTGTTCAAGAGGCCGAGATAGCTGGAATTATCAGCAATCAGTGTTTGTCCAGGAGGCGGTTTCAAGTCAACAGGAAAGTTGGTGAGAACTGCCAGGTCCGCAGATTTCGGAAATCGGTAATTGTCTGCCCTAAGAGTCTTTCCCGAGGTGACAATAACCTGAGCCTGCCTGCGAAGCGCAATGAGAAGGGACAGATCAGTTTCATTTCCTAGCCCTGCAGACGAACCTAGCGCTGAGACGGTATTTCCACTCGAATCGGCCACAAGCGAAGCTGTAACTGAGAAGCCTGTTACCAGCTCCCTGAAGTAATCCGAAGCGGCAGCCTCAAACTCACCAAATGAATCAGTTATCTGCTTCAAGTATTTCTCGAGTCCTACGCTTGATTCGAGCCAGCATTCCCCTCATACCGCGAACTCTAAGTGGCGAAATAAGACGGTCAAGGCCAAGCATGGATGGAAAATCATCTGGCAGATCAAGAATCTCTCGAGCACTCTGATTATTGAGTGCAGCATTCAGAACAGATGCAAAACCTCTGGTCGTCGGTGCTTCTTGAGGGGCTGAAAAGTGAAGACTGACTCGCTCCGCATTACCCTCAACGGCAATAAAGACGGGGGATTGGCACTCTTCAACCCGCTCTAGCAGCTCAGGAGATTCGCCAAACCGGGCCTCTAGTTCAGGAAGTTTCTCGCTGAACTCGAGTAGCAGCTGCAGCCGATCACGTTCTTCAAGGAAATTGAAGTCATCGATGACAGCTAGGGCGTCTTGGTTCAACGAACTAGCACTCCAGGCTCTTCGCCGATAGCAATTGGGACGCCTACGAGGTTGCCCCACTCGGTCCATGAACCGTCGTAGTTACGCACATTTTGCACGCCAAGCAAGTACTTCAGAACAAACCAGGTGTGGCTCGAGCGCTCACCAATTCGGCAGTAAGCGACAAAGTTATCGGATGGGTCAAAGCCGGTTGCCTCGAAGTAAATGGCCTTCAGGGCATCAATGTCCTTGAAAGTTTCATCTTCGAGAATTGCTGAAGCCCAAGGAATCGATGCGGCGGTAGGAATGTGTCCGCCACGCGATGCACCCTCGTTCGGGTAGTCGGGCATGTGAAGACGCTCACCGGTGTACTCCGGCTTCGATCGCACATCCACCAAAGGCTTTCCAAGGTGGTCCAAAACGTCGTTTCTGAATGCGCGAATAGTCTTGTCATCGCGCTGCACCACTGGGTATTCAACGACTCTCGATGCTGGGACGTCACGAGTGAGCTCTCGTCCTTCAGCAATCCACTTTGCACGACCGCCATTGAGAATTCGAACATCTTCGTGGCCAAACAACTTGAATACCCAGAAGGCGTAAGTTGCCCACCAGTTCGAGCGATCGCCGTAGAGCACGATTGTGTCGCTGCGGTCGATTCCCTTTTGCTTCATTAGCTCAGCAAACTGCTCGCCGTTTAGGTAGTCACGCTTTGCCTGGTCATTTAGTTCGGTGTGCCAGTCGAGCTTGACTGCTCCCGGGATGTGGCCGACCTCATAAAGAAGAACGTCTTCGTCACACTCCACAATCCTGACCTTGGCGGAATTCTCTGCAAGCCATTCGGTTGTTACTAGGACATTTGGGTTGGCGTAGCCGGAGATTCTTACGGTTTCTGACATGACAGTCCTTCTCTATTGTCTAAACTGGCGAATCTGGGAGGATTCAATTTGTTAGAACAGCGCATTACTGGTGCTAATTCCCTTCCCTCAATTGTCCCAGATATCACACCTGCCGAGCTAATCAAGCAGTTGGTTCCACCGCCGGAATTCACTAAGGCACGCTTCGAAAGTTACCGCCCTGACGCCAATTTCCCCTCTCAGCAAGAGGCTGTTGAAATTGCTAAACAATTCGTAACGGGCAAGCGTGCGAAGCTCTTTGCCAAGACAACCCAAACCCCTGGAATCTATCTAGACGGAGGGTTTGGTGTCGGCAAAACCCACCTGCTGGCATCGATTTGGCACGAATTCAAGGGACACAAGGCTTTCGGGTCGTTTTTGGAGTACACCAGCATTGTTGGTTACATCGGATTTCAGACTGCGGTAAAGGAGTTCTCGAAGTTCGGGCTTATCTGTATCGATGAATTCGAACTGGATGATCCCGGCGACACGATGCTGATGTCTCGTTTTCTCAAAGAGCTGGCAGCTGTGGGTGTGAAATTTGCAGCAACGTCAAACACACCCCCTAATGCGCTTGGTCAGGGAAGATTCGCTGCGGAGGATTTCAAGCGAGAAATTCAGGGCTTGGGGGAGAGATTCGAGATTGTTAGCGTGGACGGTGAGGATTTCAGGCATCGCGACTCATCCTCAGACTCGCGCAATCTACCCCTTAGGGAGCTACAGGACTGGATTGGATACCAGCCAGATGCATATGCGATGAAGTTCTCTGAATTGCTCGGGATGCTCTCCCAGGTTCACCCGACGAAATTCCGAAGGATGATTGCCGATGTTGGAGCGTTGGCTATCTATGACGTATACCAATTGGAAGATCAGGTTGCTGCTCTTCGACTTGTTGCCATGATTGACAGGCTTTATGAGCAGCAAATTCCGCTCCGTACATCTGGAGATATCAGCGCAACCAAGGTGTTCTCTCAAACCATGGTCAATGGTGGTTACCGAAAAAAGTACTTGCGAGCCGTATCCCGAATCGGAGCCCTCTGCGAGCTTTATTGAGCCTGGAGTTTTTTGTAGTAACGACCACGTGATTGCGACAGTAGAGCGCCAACAAACATAGAAATCACAGACCCGAGTATTACTGCGAGGGTTGCCTCGGCAGCAAGTTCAGGGTGATCTTCGAAAGCCAGCTTCGCCATCAGAAGCGAAACCGTAAATCCAACACCGGCCAGTGCAGCAACAGCGAGGAAATCAAGGCTCTTTAGATCCATTCGAGCATCACTTTGCGCCAGTCGATTTGCAATCACAGCAAAGAGGGTGATTCCAACGATCTTGCCAACCGGTAAGCCAATCAGAATGCCCATGAAGACATTTGAATCTGCTCCATCGAAGTTGGGAACCGCTATTGCGACGGCAAAAAACGCGAATAGCGGCAACACGACTGAATTGGTCCATGGTTGGATCTTCGCAACTAGCCCATGTGCCCTTCGGGCAGGGATGATAAGTCCGAGAACCACGCCCGCCACAGTGGCGTGAACTCCCGACTGAAGCACGAAGTACCACAGCAGCAGAAAGCTAATGAGCCTTACAACACCCAGCGGGAGTCTTTTGTTTCTTTCGAGCATGAAGTGAATAACGGCGACGGCTACTGCAGCGATTAACCAGGAGGGTTGAAGATCTGAGGTGAAGAAGATCGCAATAATCGTGATTGCTACTAAATCATCAAAGATTGCCAGCGCCAAAAGAAAGATTCTTGCCTGCTTTGGTAAACCGCGACCAAAAATGGCCAAGACACCAAGCGCAAACGCGATATCTGTCGCAGTTGGGATAGGCCATCCGCGCAAGCCGTCTGTGCCAAAGTTCATCGTGACGTAGATCAGTGCGGGGACGACCACTCCACCAATAGCTGCCGCAATCGGAACCATTGCGGTTGAGGGCTTAGAGAGCACCCCTAGGCGAAGTTCGTACTTGAGCTCTAGTCCAGCAACTAAGAAAAAAACAGCGAGTAGCAAGTCAGAAACCCAGTGCTCAACGCTGAGCTTTAGGCCCCATGACTCGACGCCGATGTAGAGGTGCTTGAAATCTAATAACGCGGAACCGAGCGGAGAGTTTGCAAGGACAAGCCCAGCAATTGCCGCGGCCATGAGAGCCAATGCCGCCGATCTATCGCTTCTCATGTGCCCTCCATCTTTTTACATGCTTGAAACAAAACTGAGCACAAAGTCGAAACCTTTTGCGGCCACGATTAGGGCACGCGTTCTTTATGAACTCGTTCAATTTTACGAGAGGGAAGACTATGGATCAGGGAAACACCGCATTTGTCTTATTCTCAGCAGCCTTTGTGCTGCTGATGACACCGGGGTTAGCATTCTTCTACGGTGGCTTGGTAAAAGCCAAGAGCGTGGTGAGCATGATGATGCTCTCCTTCGGCTCACTAGGACTGGTTGCAGTTCTATGGGTGCTTTATGGCTACGCAATCACCTTTGCTGACATCGATGATGCCGGATGGGTCGGCATTCCGCACTTGATCGGTATCGACCTAAATGCAATTGGTCTTACCGCTCAGGTAGCCGAAGCTGCGGCTCCAGTTGGCGCCTTCCCTGAGCTTGCCTTTGTGTCCTTCCAGGCCACTTTTGCAATCATCACTGTCGCCCTAATCTCAGGTGCGGTTGCTGACCGAGCAAAGTTCGGCGCTTGGATGATCTTCGCAGGGTTGTGGGCAACACTGGTCTACTTCCCGGTTGCCGGCTGGGTGTTCAACTTCATTCCTTCAGACCAGGGTGGCTGGATTGTTGACAAGCTGGGCGCGATTGACTTCGCTGGTGGAACCGCCGTTCACATCAACGCGGGAGCCGCAGCACTAGCCTTGGCAATCGTTCTAGGCAAGCGTTTTGGTTTCTCAAAGGGCATCATGCAGCCACACAACGTACCGCTAACTCTTATTGGTGCGGCGCTTCTATGGTTCGGCTGGTTTGGCTTCATCAACACCATAGCTGCTCCAGCAGCGGCAATGCTGGGTTGGATTTCTGTTGAGAAGATCAAGCACGGTAAAGGCACGAGCGTCGGAGCGGCTTCTGGTGTGGTTGCTGGTCTGGTTGCAATTACCCCGGCTTGTGCATCGGTTGACCCAATCTGGGCAATCGCACTTGGAGTAGTCGCTGGTGTGGTTTGTGCCCTCGCTATCGATCTAAAGTTCAGCTTCGGTTTCGATGATTCCTTGGACGTAGTGGGCATTCACCTCGTCGGTGGATTGATTGGAACCTTGTGGATTGGAATCTTTGGCAACGGCGTTGGTCTTGCCTTCGGTTACGGTTTCGAGCAGCTCGGCATCCAGGCACTGGGTTCGATCGCAGTATTGGTCTACAGCTTCGTGATGGCGCTGGGAATCGGTTATGCAATCGAGAAGACCATTGGCTTCCGAGTCAAGGCCGAGGATGAAATTGCTGGAATCGACACCGTCGTGCACGGTGAACTCGCATACAGCTTTGGATCAGATAAAGACTAGGAGATAGCGTCTAATGCTCCCTCAGCACTGCTGGGGGAGCATTTGCGCGAGGAGGACAAATGCAAAGCGATCAAACTTACTTTCTGATTACCTGCATCGCGATGGTGCTGTTTATGACGCCAGGACTTGCCTTTTTCTATGGTGGGCTCGTCCGAGCGTCGTCTGTGGTTTCGATGATGATGATGTCCTTCGGAGCACTAGCTCTGGTCTCGCTGCTATGGATTGCATACGGTTATGCCGTCGCATTTTCTGGGGCTGGTCACAATGGTTACGTTGGAATTGACGGAGTCGTTGGCATTGACCTTCAAAATCTCTTTTTGAGCGAGTTCCTGGACGAGAGGATGAGCTTTGACCTGGTCTTCGCCGCTTTCCAAGGAACTTTTGCGGTAATCACAGTCGCCCTCATTTCCGGTGCAATCGCTGATCGAGCAAGGTTCGGATCCTGGATGATTTTCGCAGGCATTTGGGCAACACTGGTCTACTTTCCAATCGCAGGTTGGGTCTTCAACTTCACGCTTGACGACAGTGGGGCAATCGTAGATGGTGGTTGGCTAGTGAAAGAAGTCGGGCTTCTTGATTTCGCCGGAGGAACGGTAGTTGAGGTCGGTTCAGGAGCTGCAGCACTTGCCGTTGCACTGGTACTAGGCAAGAGGTTTGGGTTCCGAAAGGGCATGTACGCGCCACATAATGTGCCGCTCACCCTCATTGGCGCAGGCATCCTCTGGTTTGGTTGGTTTGCCTTCAACGCTGGAAGTCAGCTCGCCGCTGACGGCGTAGCTGCATTGGCTTTCTTGAACACTTTGATTGCTCCAGCAGCAGCTATGTTGAGTTGGGCCGCCTTCGAAAGAGTCACAGCTGGAAAACCAACCGCCGTTGGTGTGGCTTCCGGTGCTATTGCAGGAGCAGTCGCAATTACTCCAAGCTGTGCCTTCCTCGATCCAATCTGGGCAATAGTTCTTGGTCTGGTGGTCGGTGTGGTTTGCGCCTGGGCAATTGAACTGAAGTTTGCTCTTGGGTTCGATGATTCCCTCGATGTCGTTGGTATTCACCTGGTCGGAGGTGTCGTGGGAACACTCTTTATCGGCGTTTTTGGAAGGGGAGTGGGCTTTGCCTTTGGACACTCGTTCGACCAATTCATTGCGCAGTTGATTGGTGTGCTGGCGATCGGTCTTTATAGCTTCGTAATGGCTTATCTGATTGCACTAGCCATCGAGCGCATCGTTGGCTTCAGGGTGCAATCCATTGAAGAGGCAGCAGGAATTGACCCTATCCAGCACGGGCAGCTTGCATATCACGCAGAAGACCCCCGCTGGAAGGCGAACTGACAGCTAAGTTCTGGGAGATTTCACAAACCTTGAGATTTTGTGGCATAATCTTCTAGTTCTGTTCACAGAGCGTGCGGATGTAGCGCAGTTGGTAGCGCACAACCTTGCCAAGGTTGGGGTCGCGAGTTCGAGTCTCGTCATCCGCTCTCTAGCACCTAAGTACAGACGGTGGAGTGGCCGAGAGGCGAGGCAGCGGCCTGCAAAGCCGTGTACACGGGTT
>CAZZHB010000051.1:0-9654 GCA_964653615.1 uncultured Aquiluna sp. | reverse complement strand
TTGATCACACCGAGGCCGATGTTTTGAACTTCGCCCAAGTAATCGCAGAAGAACTTAAGGCCTAGTGCCCTTCGCCCTCTTCCTCTTCCTCTTCTTCTTCACCACTCTGGGCCGGAGCGGAGCTCAGACCCGCAGCTGATCCGGATAGCGCTCCGAGCTTGAAGCTAGCCAAGACACTGGTTGGAGTCTTTGAGCCACCATGCTGCCCGCTGAAGGCGGCAGTTCCATCCTTGCCACAGATTGCCTTGATGACGCTCGCTCCACCTGGGTGCGAGGAAACGTAGGAAGTTAGGTCGTAAACATTGCCATTTACCACCGACCAGCAACTGCTGGCGGAGTTGTGCTTGGCAACCTCGGCTGCGGTATAGGTTCCGGCTGCGGCCGAGGTGTCGGACGGCTTCGGAGTTGAAGTTGGGTCTGTGGTTTCATCAGCGGCACCTTCGGCTACTAATGGTCCGATTGCAAGAGTTGCCAGGGCGCTCAGAGGCTGAGACTGTGTGCCGTGCTGAGAGCGGAATGCGCTGCTGCCGTCAATGCCGCAAAGATTTGAGAGTGCAGCCGCACCACCTGGGTGTCTTTGAATGTATGAGGTCAGGTCATAGACCGTTCCCTCGATTGCGGTCCAGCAGTCATCGGGAGTGGAGTGCTTGGCAACCTCGGTCAAGCTCAAAACCGCCGCTGAGTCACCGCTGGCACTTGGGGAAGGTGAAATTGACTCGATCGGAGCTATGCGATTAGCCCAAGTTGCGGTTGCTCCTGTGTGACCCACGAAGTAAGTCAAAGTTGACACCGAGATGATGCCGATGAGTGCTGCGGCAGCCACTGCTTGAACCTGCCACTTTGGGCGGTCTTTACGCTGCAAAAAGTAGAAAGCAACTGCCAACGCGGTTAGTCCCGCGGCGGCAGGAAACAGAATCTCGCCAAGCTCAGCGTGAGTTTGTGGCTCCCCAATTCTCTCCGAGAGCGCCTCACCCGATTCCTTGGCAACATAAGCCAGAGCGGTAGAAACGGCAAGTGCTCCAACTGTGAGCGGCAGGTACGCTTTGCGCCATTTTGGAACAAAAATCAAGATCGCCAGAGCTAGTGCGGAAAGCGGCAGAAGTACTACAGCGCCATGAACGGCTAGTGGGTGAATTGGAAGGCCGTCAATCGTGTCGAAGAGGCTTGATGCAAACAAATTTTGAGACATAGGTTCAAATTAGACCCAGAACTCAACTTTGTTTGGGAGATACGGTGGGAGTTGGCTGTGAGTCTAAAACTGAAGTTTGCTTTGGTTTGAGGCTTCCGTGACGAATTTCTCCCTAGGCTGGTAACTGCGATAGCGCGACAAGACAGATAAACGGTGAACATGTTTCCAAAAGATTTTTTATGGGGAGTTGCTACCTCGAGCTACCAAATCGAAGGTGCTGCCTATGAGGATGGCAAGGGCAAGTCGATTTGGGACACCTTCTGTGAGGAGCCTGGTCGAGTTCTAAATGGCGATCACGGCCTGGTAGCAAACGATCACTATCACCGCTACAAAGAAGACGTTGCGCTGATGAAGTCGCTTGGAGCTAGGGCTTATCGCTTTTCAATCTCCTGGCCAAGGCTTTTTCCAAATGGAGACACAGTTCGCGAAGACCGAGGCTTTGCCTTTTACCACAAGCTGATTGACGAGCTCGATGCCGCCGGAATCGAACCGGTACTCACCCTTTACCACTGGGACTTGCCGCAAGCACTGCAGGACAAAGGTGGTTGGGCTAACCGCGATATTGTTGCGGCATTTGAGTATTACGCACAGGAAGTTGCTAAAGAGTTTGGAACTCGAGTCAAGCGCTTCTCCCCCATCAACGAACCATGGGTGGTTGCCTGGCTGGGTTACGGCATGGGCGTCCACGCCCCCGGAATTCAGGACGTTGGTCAGGCGGTAGCAGCATCGCATCACACCGTGATGGCCCACAACGCAGCCCTGAAAGCAATCAAGCGCGTGGCACCAAACGCTTTGGTTGGACCAGTTTTGAACCAGGCAATGCCGGATGTCGATGACATCTTCGACCCAGAGCAACTTCGCGCTGCGCAAGCCATGGATGCGCAGCAGAATCTGTTCTGGATGGAGGGCATCTTCCGCGGTGAATACCCTGAGTTGGTCTGGGAGCTATACGGTGACCACCTAAAGAAAGTTGTCCAGCCAGGTGACCTCGAGGTTGTCGACAACGATTGGCTCGGAATCAACTACTACTTCAATGCCCGCATTGGTCACCGGGTTCCAAACGACCACTTCTCTAGAGCAAGAGTCATTGACCAGCTGCTGCCATATGCCGTAGAAGCACAATCCCAGGGTCCACTAACTGACATGGGCTGGCCAGTAACTCCTTATGGGATCGGTGACTTATTGGTTCGCTGGACCAGAGAGTATGGCGAGAAAGTTCCACAGATGTTTATCACCGAAAACGGCTGCGCCTATGAGACTGGGCCAGACGAACATGGCGTGGTCAATGACACTCAACGCATTGAGTATCTAAACGATCACCTCTACAACGTCCAAGATGCAATTGCTCGCGGTGCAAATGTCGGCGGCTACTTCCAGTGGTCACTGATGGATAACTTCGAGTGGGCCGAGGGTTACTCCAAGCGCTTTGGAATCGTCTATGTCGACTTTGAAACTCAAGAGCGAATCCCCAAAGAGTCAGCCAAGTTCTACTCCGAAGTCATTAGAACTTCAGGAGCGAACCTAACTGTGAAGCAGAGCAAGGTTTCCTAGTAATTAGGCCTTCAGGTCGTAACGGTCCGCGTTCATGACTTTGGTCCATGCCGCAACGAAGTCGAGCACGAACTTTTCACTGCCATCATCCTGTGCGTAAACCTCAGCGTAGGCACGCAGGATTGAGTTGGATCCAAACACTAGATCTGCCCTGGTTGCCGTGAACTTGGCTTCGCCGGTGTTGCGGTTACGCAGCACGTATGAGTTCTCACCTCTTGGTTCCCAGACGTAGGTCATGTCAGTCAAAGTCACGAAGAAATCGGTGGTTAGTGAACCCTCACGCTCGGTGAAGACACCGTGCTTGCTGCCACCGTAGTTCGTGCCAATCGCTCGCATGCCACCAACCAAAGCTGTCATCTCCACCGCGGTTAGACCCAATAGCTGCGCTCGATCGAGCAAGAGCTCCTCGGCTGGCACGGCGTAGTCCTTCTTCAACCAGTTGCGGAAGCCATCGGCTACTGGCTCTAGTGGTGCAAACGAGTGCTCATCGGTCCACTCCTGGGTCGCGTCTCCGCGACCTGGGGTAAATGGAACGTTGACGGAGACACCGGCTGCCTTGGCAGCGTGCTCGACTCCGAGGTTTCCAGCTAACACGATGATGTCCGCAACGCTTGCACCGACTTCAGCTGCAATTGGCTCGAGTACCGCGAGCACCGTGTTCAGACGTTCTGGCTCGTTACCAGCCCAGGAACGCTGTGGCTCGAGACGAATACGTGCACCATTAGCACCACCGCGCATATCACTGCCTCGGAAGGTCCTGGCGGAATCCCAAGCGGTGGCAACCAACTCGCTGACCGATAGGCCAGAGGCCCCGATCTTTGCCTTGGCGGCCGCGATATCGAAGTTCTTGTTTCCGGCAGGAATTGGGTCCTGCCAAATTAGGTCCTCGGTTGGAGCATCTGGTCCGATGTAACGGGTGCGTGGACCCATGTCACGGTGTGTGAGCTTGAACCAAGCCCTGGCGAAAACTTCGGAGAAGTAGTCCGGGTTGGCATAGAACTTCTCGGAGATCTCGCGATAAATCGGGTCCTTGACCATGGCCATATCGGCATCGGTCATTGCAGGCTTTAGCTTGATGCTGGCATCTTCAACATCCACTGGCATATCTGCCTCTTCAATGTCGATTGGCTCGTAGATCCAGGCGCCGGCTGGGCTCTTGGTTAGCTGCCACTCGTATTTGAATAGCAGGTAGAAGTAGCCGTTGTCCCACTTGGTTGGGTTAGTGGTCCAAGCTCCTTCAAGGCCTGAAGAAACGGTGTCGCGACCGATAGATCTGGTGCTGTGATTCATCCACCCCAAACCGGCTTCTGAGATATCCGCACCCTCCGGGCTTGGACCTAGGTTCTCTGCACGACCGTTACCGTGCATCTTGCCGACGGTGTGGCCACCTGCGGTAAGTGCTACGGTCTCCTCGTCGTTCATGGCCATTCGAGCAAATGTCTCGCGGATGTGCTTAGCAGTCTTCAGTGGATCTGGCTGGCCATTGACGCCCTCAGGGTTTACATAGATCAATCCCATGTGGGTGGCGGCTAGGGGATCCTCAAGGCTGGATGGGTCCTCCAGGTTGCTGTAACGGTTCTCCGAGGGAGCTAGGAATTCTTTCTCACTGCCCCAGTAGATGTCCTTCTCAGGGTGCCAGATGTCTGGGCGACCATAGGCAAAACCGTAAGTCTTTAGACCCATTGACTCATAAGCCACGGTGCCTGCAAGAATCATTAGGTCAGCCCAGGAGAGCTTGTTCCCGTACTTCTTTTTGACTGGCCACAGTAGCCTGCGAGCCTTGTCTAGGTTGACATTGTCTGGCCAAGAGTTCAGTGGTGCAAAGCGCTGGTTTCCAGTGCCACCGCCACCTCGGCCATCAGAGGTGCGGTAGGAGCCGGCCGAGTGCCAGGCCATGCGAATCATCAAGCCGCCGTAGTGGCCCCAGTCTGCTGGCCACCAGCTCTGGCTGTCCTTTAAGAGAGCGTGAACGTCTGCCTTTACGGCATCAAAATCTAGGCTTCTAACCGCCTCACGATAATCAAAATCACCAAGCGGGTTGGTCTTGTGATCGTGTTGGTGCAGGATGTCAAGATTTAGGGCATTAGGCCACCATTCCATGTTGGTGGTTCCTGTGGTGGTTAGACCACCGTGTTGCACTGGGCACTTTGCGCCACTATCCATTTGACCTGCTCCTTTATGCGAAGTTTCTCGCTAAATACAAGCCAAATGCCTTGGGAAACCTTCCCCGAATTCCTCGCTAGTTCCTCGCAGTATTGGGATAGAAGTTGACCGCTCCGCGAACCCAAACCGTCACTCGCATGCCCACCTCGGGAGCAAATGGCCCATTGGACCTTGCGCGTATTTTTTGACTTGGGGTCTGCACCTCAACCACGGCGTCGTGGCCAAAGAAAACCCTGCCAATTACTTCTGAGTCACCGTTTGGATTGGGCTGCAGATAAAAGTTCTCACTTCGCACCGCAACAACGCCTTTTTGGCCCTGTTCAATGTGGTTCAGCGCGGTCAGCTTGCCAAGCGAGGTGTGGACCTTACCGTCGATAACCTCGCCATCGATCAGGACCGAATCGCCCAGGAAGGTTGCGATGCCAAGGTCTGCAGGTGCGTTGTAAATCTCGGCGGGGGTGCCAACCTGAATGATGGTTCCCGACCTCATGATGGCCACTTGATCGGCTAGGGATAGCGCTTCTTCTTGATCGTGAGTGACCAGGATCGCTGTTGCGCCCTCTGCCTTTAGAACCGCCTTTACCTCGGCGCGCAATACCTCGCGAAGTTCAGCATCGAGTGCGCTAAAAGGTTCATCCAACAAAACCAATGCTGGCTTTTTGGCTAGCGCTCTAGCGAGGGCAACTCGCTGAGCTTGCCCACCGGAGAGTTGATCTGGCTTGCGGTCTGCAAAATCCTCCATGCGAATCAGCTTGAGAAGCTCGTTTACTCGGGCAGTTTTTTCGGATTTTGGAACGCCGATTAGACCAAATTCAATGTTGCCGCGGACACTCAGGTGCGGGAAAAGTGCTGCATCTTGAGGCACGATTCCAATCCCGCGATGCTCTGGGGGGACCATGTCCTCAACTGAAGAAACTCGCTTTCCAGCGATAAAAATCTCACCGCTAACGGGGCTCTCAAAACCGGCGATGAGTCTAAGCAGAGTTGATTTTCCAGCACCGCTCGCCCCCAGGATGGCAAGTAGTTCTTGGTTTTCAACCTTGAGGTTTACATCGCTCAGAATCTGCTGATCATCAAAGCGAACGGAAAGGTTTTTGATTTCCAGGAGATTCATTTGCCATTCACCTCCGAAACCAATCTGCGAGCTTGAGCATTCAGCGCCAAAGCCGGCACCCCCGCAATGATAATCAACAGTAGAGCGTAGGGAGCTGCCTGTGAGTATGAGAGCGTCTCGGTCGCTGACCATAACTTGGTCGCCAAGGTATCGACTTCGTTAGGTCTTAGTAGCAAGGTTGCGGGTAGTTCTTTCAGCACCGATAGTGCGGCCAGAGCCATACCCGCCCAGATGCCAGCCTTCGACATCGGCAGCACCAACTTGAAGATCGCTCCGAGTTTGCCAAGCCCCAGCGTTCTCGCCACCTGCTCCTGGCTCTGTGATACCTGTGCAATCGGAGTAGTGACTATTGATAGTGCATTGGGTAAAAACAGAATTAGGTAGGCAATCAGCAACAGCCAAACTGTTTGATAGATAGCCGGCGTGAGATTGGCCCCAAAGAACACCAGCGAAAGCGCAATCACCACACCGGGTAGTGCATGTGAGGACCAAACCGTTAGCTCTACCCCGGATGAAAAGCGGCTCGAGAACCTGACATTCCAAAGCGCCACCGCGGTGGCAAATATGCCAATCACCAGGCCGGCGCTTATGGCAATGCCGAGCGAAACCGACAGCGCCTGTGCGATCTCAACGAGGTCCCAGCCCTGCGAATTCAGGCTCCAGGAAACCAGTGCTATCAGCGGCACAGCAACCGAGATTGCACCAATCAGCAAAAGCATCACTATCGCTAGGTATCGAGAGGTTCCCAGCTGGATTGTCAGTGGCCTGAATTGCTTTTCGACCCTTGTGAAATTGGAGCGATAGCGCTTCTCGAAATAAAGAACTATCAGCGTGAGAAGCACCAATACCACCGCCAAAGCTGCGGCAGCGGTGCGATCAAAAGAGCCTCGATAAGCGTTGTAAATAGCCCTGGTAAAGGTGTCGAATCTCAAAATTGAAACCGCACCAAATTCACTTAGGGTGTAAAGCGCAACCAGCAGTCCAGATGCCATTGCGGCCGGTCTGACCTGTGGCCAGGTCACCCTTGCCAGCACCTGCCAGCGATTGAGACCCAGCGATCTGGCAACCTCCTCCTGGTTCACATTCGAGCGCACCAAAGCTGCTGATACCGCCAAAAATGCATACGGCGCTGTTGCAAGTGAAAGCGTCAGCCAGGAAGCAAAAAAACCGCTGAACCAGGGAAAAACCGAAGTGTAGGCAAGGGCTAACACATAGCTTGGAATTGCCAGTGGCAAAGTCCCCAGCACTGCAAAAAAGGCAGCTGCACTTATGTTGCTGCGAGTGGTCAACCAGGCCTGAAAAGATCCAATCAGCACCGCCGTGATGGTCACCGAAATCGTCAACAGCAGTGTGTTTCCCAATAACTCCAATGTCCTCGCGCGAGCCAATTCAACGAGTGCCTTCTCAAGTCCTTCAAAGAGTCGAAGAAACAAGTAACCCAGTGGCAATAGCGCGCAAAGGGCAGCAAAAACCCCCAATGCGACTATGGCAATTGGGGGTTTACGCATTTTGGACTTCTTAGATCAATCCGGCTTGACGAATAAGTTCCAGAGTGCGCTCAAGACTGGATAGATCACTCAGGTCCACCTTTGGAGCTGGAATCTCAGTCAAGGGCATCAACTTATCGGCAGGTTCGATGCCATCAACCAGCGGATACTCCCTGGTTTCCTCTGCAAAGAAGGACTGACCGTTTTGCGACAGCAGGAACTCCACAAACTTCTGAGCAGCGGTTGAATCATTAACGATGCCAACACCGGCGGCATTGATTAGGTTGCCCACGTCGTTGGACTGGAACTGAGCAATACGAGAGTTCATCTTCGCCTCGCCCTGCTCCTTAGCAAGCGCATACCAGTAGTAGTGGTTGATCAATCCGGCATCAACCGTGCCAGCTTCAACTGCTTCCAAAATGGCACTGTTCTTCTCGAAGATGACAGCGTTTTGCTTCATGGCCTTTAGCCAAGTCAGAGTCTTTTCATCACCCTCGACAACTCGCATTGCTGTTACAAAGGACTGGAAGGATGCGTTGGTCGGAGCGATTGCGATTCTGCCCTTCCAGCTTGGATCCGCAAGATCAAACACCGAGTTTGGTAGTTCCATCACTTTGTTTGGGTTGTAGTTGAAAACGCGAACGCGACCAGAAACACCCACCCACAGACCATCGGTCGAAGAGTAAGTTGCGGGCACAAGATCAAATAGTTCAGTCGGCAATTTGGTCAGCAGTCCAGCCTTCGCCACTGCACCAAGTGCGCCGGCATCCTGAGAGAAAAAGACATCAGCCGGTGAGTTTTGGCCCTCTTCTAGAAGCTGAGCAGCAAGCTCTGCACTGCCGGCGTATCGGACCTCAACCTGAATGCCCGTTTCAGCCTCGAAAAGCTCAATCAGTGGTTTGACCAACTCTTCATCGCGCCCGGAGTAAACCACAATTGTGTCTTTATCCTCCAGCGCAGGCTGAGCTGCACAGCCAGCCAGGGTGGTCAAGGCGATGAGTGAAATGGCGAAAAACTTTTTGAGTTGCAAGGAAATTCCAATCTTAACAAGGCAAGCCATGAAGGCTTCCTGAATAGGTTAGGCTTACCTAAGTAGTTTGTCAAGAAGACCAAATCACCGCGGAGAAGCTCGGTGGAATAGACTGCAGTTTGCTCGGTCTGAAGATTCATACCGCATACGAAAGATTTAGATTGATAGCGGTTCAAGACCTCGAAATTCAAATTGGTGCCAGGACTTTGATGTCCGGCGTGAATTTCCGCGTTCAAAAGGGCGACAAGGTTGGGTTGGTTGGCCGCAACGGTGCCGGTAAAACTACCCTCACCAAGATTCTGGCTGGGGATGGCCAGCCCACTCTCGGGACAGTTTCGGTCCACGGTCAGATCGGTTACCTGCCTCAAGACCCACGATCTGGCGATCCTAAAGAATTAGTTAGAACCCGAATCCTGAACGCAAGAGGCCTAGGTGATATTGCCGCTCGCATGGCCAAGGCGACTATTGACATGGCAAGTGATGACCCAAAGATTCACGATGCCGCGATGAAAAAATATGCCAGGGCTGAAGAAGAGTTCAATGCCGCCGGTGGCTATGCCGCGGAGGCAGAGGCCTCTTCAATCGCATCGAATCTAGGCATCAGCGAGCAAGCACTAAACCAAGAACTAGGCACCCTCTCAGGTGGTCAGCGCCGAAGGATTGAGCTTGCGAGAATCCTGTTCTCAAATGCCGAGACCATGCTTTTGGATGAGCCCACCAACCACCTCGATGCCGACCGTGTGGTTTGGCTGAGGAACTTCCTGAAGAACTACTCCGGTGGCCTGATTGTGATCAGCCACGACGTTGACCTGGTAGAGGAAACCGTCAACCGAGTCTTCTACCTAGATGCCAATCGGCAGGTCATCGACATCTACAACATGGGTTGGAAGAACTACCTCAAGCAACGCGAAGCGGATGAGGAAAGACGCAAGCGTGAGCGTGCCGGAGCAGAAAAGAAGGCTGCGGTGTTGCAGCTGCAAGCCGCAAAGTTTGGAGCCAAGGCCACCAAGGCTGCCGCGGCACACCAGATGCAGCGTCGTGCCGAAAAGCTACTGAGCGGCCTAGATGCCATCCGCGAGCAAGACAAGGTCGCCAAGATCAAGTTCCCGGACCCTGCACC